>NZ_JAUONR010000013.1:0-28836 GCF_030546305.1 Streptococcus sp. GP0011
GTAAGTGTCTAGAGTTTTGGGAAAATGAAAAATTAAATATCATATATCTTGAGAGAGCGAGAAAATCGCTCTCTTTTTTCGTTGCAAAAATTAAAGAAAGGAGAAAAAATGTCAGATAATCCAGAATTGATGGGATATGTGTGAAAGGAAAAGGATATTCTCTAACAGATAAGGAGTGCAGTTCTATAATCTAAATTAAGAAAGGAAAAACTCGATGAGTATTCTGATTATATTTAATCTAATTTTTGCTATTGCTTCATACGGCATGTTTCTCAGCTCTTATCACAGAAATAAACCCTATGTGCTTTTTCTAGTTATTTTCACCATCAATGCTTTTGCAGTTTTATTAACACTATTCATCTATTTTGGACTAATCAAGTAAAGAAAGGATTACTTATGAAAAAACACAAAACAAAGGTCTCAAGGTTGACTAGAGACGTAATGATTTTAGATTTGATGAATACAATGGGATGGACTAGAAGCCGTGCTATTGCAGCTATTGAAGAGTTAGAGCAAACTCATCTTGTTTATTTTCCTGAAGCTGGTGGCTTGAGGTTACAAGTTGTAGGAGGCTACTAATGGCGGATATCACAATTGATCAACTAGCTACTCTAACTTTTTATCAGATTCCAGAAATATTTTTCACCCGTATTCAACACAATGAGAACGGCTATGTCAAATTGACTAGCTCTTACACAGGTCTTTCATCTGATGCTAAGTTGGCTTATGGTGCTCTTTATAATCGTTGTAAATTAAGTATCAGTTCATTCCAGAAGGGCAATAGAGATTACGTTGATGAAAATGGAGCAGTCTTTCTAATTTTTACAGTTTCTGACTTGATGCTACTACTAGATAAGGGAAAGATGAAGGTTACTAAAATCAAGAAAGAACTGCAAGAACATGGTCTCTTACGAGAAGTTAGGCAAGGGCTCAATAAGCCAAATAGACTTTATCTTCAGCTAGTGGATGCTAATTTAGAAATAGTGGAGCACTATTCATCTGATGGTGAGTTACTGAAGAGGGTTAATGCTTTTGGTAAAGTTCTCTATGAAAAAGCACCCCAAAGCCTTGGTAATAGCGAAAGTATCAAAAACGGACGTCCGCAAAATGGACTTCAAAACGTCCACGAAGCGGACGGAATAAATACAGAGAGGAGTCAGACAGAATATTCATACGATACTAATCGATACGAAGGCGAGTCATCTTTATCTGATTTATCAATTTCTGAAGCATTTAAAATGGGGCAACATGGTTTTCTTTCTCCTCAACTAGTTCAGAAACTCAGTTTGTTTGGGAAAGATGCGAAAATTCTTGAAAATAAAATCTATCAAGCAAAACGCCAAGTTGAGAAGGATTACAACAACCTCTTAGCTGATCAGGAAATTTATGGAGAGGTTTGGCTGCAAGATCTTGAACGTGAGCTTGATAAATTGATTTTCAAAATTAAAACTGGAGAGGCTGAAGGAAAATCAATCCAGAATGTCCCAGCCTACTTCTACAAAATGATGATTCGTTTTTGGAAGATGGCTCTACTCATTGAAAAAGAACATGGTTTCCTAGAGGCATCAGGACAAAGTGAGCACGCTAGAAAATTCCCTGATGAGTGCCCTAGTCTGATTGCATATTATTATCCAGATAAACTGTCGGAGACGAAACTCAATAGCTATTTATCAGAATTGTCTAAGGGAGTTGAAACATGTTAAAAGATGAATTTAGACCAATTGATGGTAAAGTGCTAACGATAGGTCGTAGCCCGAAGGAGAAAATCTACATGATTCCTAAAGCTGTTTTTGATTTACCGAAAAAAGAAAGAGCTGAGAAACTCAGCCAAATTTTCTCATCATGGCAACAGAAAGAGAGTTGATTTTATGGGATTGTTTAAGCTAGGGTTAATGATTATATTCGTCATCGGTTTATTATTGCTCTTTGGTTGTACTATTGGAAAAGTTATAAAGGAAGTGGATAATGCTTCTTTGCTTGATGATGAAATACTATCAAGTCCAAATGATGAAGGAGACAAGTAGATGTGAGTAAACAAACACAAAATCGTATCAGAGAATTACGAAAGCAGTCTAGACTGTCTCAGCAAGCCTTGGCTGATCAGATAGGTGTTTTTCGTAACACCATATCGAACTGGGAAACAGGATATAGTCAGATAAGTCTTGAAAATGCTAAAAAAGTAGCAGAATACTTTGGGGTAACTATTGACTACCTGTTAGGATCAGAATCGGACCAAACCTAGTACAGATAAATCTATATTGACCGAGAAGTCATTAAACTACAGACCTTTGAAAACTGAATACAAGGCTTGCCCTAATACAGCGTGGCTATGGATAAAAAAGAAACGGGGGCGAGTAGCAAACTAGAAAAGGATATCTAGTCCAGCCACTGAACGAAAAAGCATGACAATGGTCATAAGCTGAAGGAGTAAGGGTTCCTAGACTATAAACCCAGCGTACGAAATACCGATGTAAAAATACGTTTTTACACAGCACGGCGTTATTCCGCTTTTCAACTTCAAGGAGAAATCTATGACAGATGAAATAACCGTCCGCCTAAAGGACTTAAAAAACTTAGGAAAACAAGGAGGTGCGACAGCTCGCTTAGAGGATGGCACAGATCTTATTCTAAAGCCAGACTATGCAGTCAAACAGGCTAGAGGATACGTAGACGGTCTTTTAAGGGATGTTGAATTTCATTTGCCTTATAAAAAGGTTTATGATCAAATTCGCACTATTAAGAGAGATGCTCAAGTTATAGCTCGAAAAGTTAAGACACCATCAGGCATGGAACTTCGTTTAACTGGAAAAGGCTATAATCCCCAAAAATAAAGAAAAGGAAAAATCAAAATGAAAATGAACAAGAAAAATGTATTAGCTACACTAGCACTTTCAACTATCGCACTTGCACAAGCTGGTTATGTATCAGCAGACGAACTTGCACCAATTGATTCTTCAGCTCCAACAACAGAAGTAGTTACGCCAACAGCACCTGGCGCTTCAACAGAAACAGGGGCTCCAACAGTACAGCCAACAGATCCTTCAGTTACTCCAGTTGACCCAACAACGCCAAGCGTACAAGGTAAGGACAACGCTGAGAACCTTGATGGCGTACCAACTGATAAACCAGCACCTTCTGATAAGCCACAGGATAAGGATAATGCAGGTAGCCTCGATGGTGTACCAACACCATCAGATAAACCACAAGACAAAGACAACGCAGGAAGTCTTGATGGAGTGACAACTGATAAACCAGCACCTTCTGATAAGCCACAAGGTAAAGATAATGCTGAAAGTCTTGACGGTGTGCCAGCTGAAAAGCCAAAAACAACTGACGAGGCCAATGAGCAAGGAAAATCACAAATTGGGACTACTTCGACCGCAACAGGTCAAGTGGTTCATGATATAAGCAAAGAACCCGTTGTAACAAATACGGGAGAGGCTATCGTTAGCACCGAAAACGGAAACGTAGTCCTCTCAGATGGTTCTGTAGTGGCTCCAGAAGAAGTTGGTGGAACAGTTAACGAAGATAAGACTATCTCTGTTACTGATTCAGAAGGCAAACTCAAAACACTTCCAAATACAGGAACAGAAGCAAGCATTTTGGGTACTATTGGAGTTATGTTGTTGACAGCAGTTGCCTACGTCTACAAGAAGAAAATGTTTTAAGGTGAAATGGAAAGGAAAACAATTAAATGACAGAAAAAACTCAAGGTCATGGCTATTTCCGTAAGAAAAAATGGGCCAAAGGCTTAGTATCAGGGATTGCAGTTGCAGGGGTTGTAGCCTTCTCTGCAGGATCAGCATTTGCGGATGAGGCAGTCCAACCTGAAAGCAAGAATGACAATAACATGTATGCTACACAAGCTGGTAAATCAACAGGAAGCCAGTCTGTAGCGATTGATAATACAGCAGTCACAAAGGCTGCTGAAAAAGCAAAAGAAGCAGGGGTGAACGTTTCTGAGACTCAGTCAGTTGATAAGGGAACGGATACTACTGCAACAAAACTGGAACAGTCTAAGTCTGAGATTAAACAAGACCAGGACAAGCAGGTCAAGGCACTTGAAGAAACGACTGCAAAACAAGTCGAAAACAATACAGCCTTCAAGGAAGCGCAGGAAGACATTCAAGCTAATAATAGCTTTGTAGCTGCTGAAAAAGCCAAGCACGAAGGGTCAACAACTGTCACAGTGACGAATGACGGTTCGACCGCTACAGATGGTTCAGCAACCCAAAACAAGCAAGCTGCTTCAACAGCTAAACAAGTTTTGTCAGAAAATAAGAAAGCAGTAATAAACTACCTGGGTGAAAAATCTAAGTATGATGCTACTGTTGAACAAGCTACTGCTCTAAACAAAGCGGTAGAAAGCGCATCTGAACAGTTGAAGAAAGAAAGTGTTGACGTTAAAGTCATTACACGTACAGTCTCTTCAGTCGCAGAAGTAGAAGCATTGAAGAAACAAAATGAGCAGGCTATTGCAACTGCAAAAGGCAAAGTGGAGCTTAACAAAGCCCTGATGGCTGCCTACACGGAGAAGAAGAATGCTAGTGATCAAGTCAATCAGGATGCTGACCGTAAGTTCGCTGAATTGAAAAACTCAGGTGTACTTCTCAGTTCTAAAACCCAAGAAATTTCCTCAGTAGATGAGGCTAACCAAATTACCAAACAAAACCAGACGGCTTATAATCAAGCTAAGCAGGCCCAAGCTGAATGGCAGAAGAAGTACAACGATCTTCAGTCTAAAACAAGCACTGAAGGATACACAAAAGAAGTTGTACTACAAGCTTTAAGTCTTTCGACCGCTAATCCTGAAGCAACTGTGAAGTCTACAGCTTCAGGAGCAGAAGAACTGACTACGGATTATATCGCCTCATCAAGTGGCAGATCTGGGTACTCTCGTGTTCTAGACTCAACCAAAGTCTTGAAATACAAAGATGTGGGCAATGGTTGGACAACAGAAATTGATTATACTGGGTTAAACGGCTTAACAGTCACAACAGAGGATGGGAAACAACACAATATTTCTCGTATCCATCGAAAATTTCAAATTGTAAACCAAGGTAAAACTGGTCTAAATGATGTCTATGTCTTAAATGATCCGACTGAGGGCTTTGTAGTTGCTCGAAATGATGGAACAGGTGGAGCTGCGGACTACATGAACTTCCTGGTTACAGATACCTACTACTACAATGAGGACGGCCAAGAAGTAGCTTTCAAGGCATCTAAAAAGACACCTGCAGCCTTGACCTACTCGTCTCTAAACCACAACCCTATCGGGTGGGAAGGCGCAAAAGCCATCAATGGGACACATGTTGAAATTAATGGATCAACTGTTACTCAAAACAAGGATTATGGCTATGTTTATGCAGAAGACTATAACCGTGAGGAAGAGGTAGGTCATCTTTGGGATACTTCCTCTTCAGCATATCAGTATAAGGGTGCTGCTCTTGGAGTCTTTAAGGAAGGGACAGCCTTCACAACCGAATTTATTCAATGGGATGGACCAGAAAGTCCAAATGGCCAAACCTATTGGTTTGCTTTGAATACAAAGGTTGTAGCGCCAGTTGTTGAAGTTCCTGCAACAGCAACTATCACAAAAACAACTGTGAAACCTGTTAAACCTGATTCAATCAGTGCTAACCTGGTCAATGCGAAAAATCCAGCAAAACCAACTTTAGCGCTGAAAACAATTTCTGAGACGAAAAATCAGAAATTATCAGCAAGTTATCACGGCTACAAGTTACAGTATAAGCCAGTTGTCAGCAAATCTGTAGCAGATACAGATAAGACCAACACAAATGGTCAAGAAGTAGCTAAAAACGCTACTCAGACCTATACATTGACCCATGACAATATCTATTCCAATGTGAAAAAGGGTGACAAGATTACCATCATCGATCCTCTTGAAGCTGGGGCTGTTCCTGATGTAACTGTGACGAAAGTAGCTGCAGAGAAAGCTGGATGGGGTGTTGTCTATGATGCAGGAAAGAACACTTATACCTTTACTGCTACCTATCAAGGAAAACGTCTAGATGCCCCAGTGATTACCTGGAAGCCAGTCTATGATAAAGGATTTTTCGATAATACCTACAAGGTTGTAGTAAACGACTATGAAGTTTTCTCAAACCCTGTTACAACAACAACGCCAGCACCTCCGAAACCAGTCAAATCGGTTCTGGATCGCTCTGGTAAGGATATCAATAGTGCGACAACATTTGATCGTAACGTGACCTTCCGATTGGTGACTGATTATAGTCCATATACCAAAACTCTCGCTTCAAGTCAAGCACTTGGTAAGAAGTTTGCTATTCTTGATGATGTTCAAGACAATGCCTTCACAGTTGACCACAGCAAGATCAAGATGACTGCTGCAGGACAAGATGTGAAAAAACTCTTCGAGATGCATCATGTGCTTTCAGACAAAGCACGTACAGATGCAATCAATAAAATCCTGAAGGAATTGAACTTGAATCCGAAGGGTGAATTCTATCTCTGGGTAGCCAAGGATTCTAAGAGTTTCTACCAAAACTACGTGAAACCAAATAAGAAGATTACTGTTGATCTTCCAGCCAAACTCTTGGTTAAGGCAGGGGAAAAAATCGAGAATGAATTTAAACAGATCGATTTTGGGAATAGCTATCAGTCGAATCTTGTAACAGTTGAAGTTCCAAACGTTAATCCAGAGAAACATGCCCTGGATCAAAAGGATAATAAAAAAGTCTTGGACGGCCAAGAAGTACAGATTGGCCAATATATTCGCTATCTACTAGATGGCGTAACCGTGCCTGCTAAGCACGATAGCCTCTTCCAATATGACGGTAGTGACCAGTTGGATGTAGTTCATGATCGATATACAGGGAAGTGGTCAGGGATTTTCAAGGGGACAGAGTACACAGCTACTAAAGACCTTATCTTGCCATATGATGTCATCCTGAAGAATGGTAAAGTAGTCAAAGCTGGTGACCTTCTCGCTAAAGGTACAGCTTATGCCTTCTTGTTTGAAGTGAACCAGGATACGGATCCTAACTTCCTTAAGAAAATCGTGACCGTCAAATGGGACGAAAAAGCAGGCAAATGGTCTTACGTTATCAACCAGGACTTCCTAAATTCTTTAGGAGTCAAGGGTAGCTTCGATGCAGACTTCTATCTAGAAGTCGAACGCATTACAGCTGGGAAGGTTGAAAACACCTTCATCAATACAGTCAATTTACAAGAGATGACGGCTAAAGTGACAACCACAACGCCAGAACCTCCAAAACCAGAGCCTAAAGAACCAGGCAAGCCACAACCACAAGCATCGCTGCCAAACACTGGAACTGCAGCAAGCATGCTTCCAACTTGGGGAATGATTTTGGGATTGTTGAGTCTTGCAGGAGCTGGGCTTCGTAAGCATAAAAAATAGAACATCTAGAAATTCCCCCTCATCTATGGTATAATGAAGCCATAAAAAAGAGGGGGAAGAGAGATGAGAAAGGACACGAAAATGGATGCACATGTGACTAGAAGTGGATATAGATACTACACTCCAACTCAAAAAAAATCAGAAGTCACTAAGCCTGAAGAAGAGAAGAAGTGGAAAAAAGGCCTCAGTTGGCTAGGAAAAGCCATCTGGTCAGGAATAAAGAATCTACCGAGTGTAATTGTGAGAGCTGCCGTTTTGATGGTTGCGACTCCACTCATGTTTCTCCTCTTTATCTTTAATCTGATTAAGAGCTTGATTGCGACAGCAATTGGATGGGTAGTATTTAAGATTGTAGTTGTCCTAGGCTATGCTGCTTTTTGGGAAATATATTTTTGGATAACAAAATCAGGTCCCTCTGCAGATGTAGAGAAGCAGTTAGATTGGCTTATGACTAACTTTTTCTTTCCTCAAAAGGTCCCCATCTACTATTGGTGGGAAACGACTATTATCGTTGTCTTAGCTGTGATTACAGCCCTCTCTCTAACCTTTCGTCCAACGGATGAAACATAGTATTGAATAAACAAAGTAGGTACTAGGAATCTTTCTTAGTACCTTTTTTATAAAAAGAAAGTGAGAAAAAAATAATGGATGCAGTTGTAGATTTTATTAACAAACTTGGGAATATGGGTGGAATTATCGGTATTGGTTGGGCCGTTTGGGGTGCCTGGGATTTAGTAATCGGAATCAGACGGGAATTGGATGATAAAAAGGATAAAGGTATTCAGAGTATCATATTGGGTGCAGCAATTGGTGCTGTTTTAAAAGCCCTCTTTACAGCTTTGGCAACAGGTCTTCAATCTCTTGGTTAGGATGAAGAAGAAAGAGGAGGTGGTTTTATGGACCAATCCACACTTGATCAACTAACCATGAGTCTGAAAGACTATAATGCGACAGCCTATGAATTGATGGAAACTGTTTCAGGATCGATGGGGAAGGTAGCAATTTTGCTCCTTCTCCTTTTTATGGGGATCAACCTCATGAATTGGCACCAACAACTTAAAAGCAATGGAGGAGAGCTGTCATTTCAGCTTTGGATTGAAGAAATCCTCAAGTATGCTATCGCACTCTTTTTTATCCTCTATGTGGATGCGATTTTTGATGCCTTGTCATGGTTGTTCAATGTTATCATTAAGTTAATAGCCAAGAATGCTACAGATCCTTTCAGTTCTGAGCCACCAGATTTTAAAGGTTTGGGTATGATTGAGAAATCATTCTTTAAAATTGTTTATGCGGTTGTTGATTTTGTCGGTCAGATATCGACTAAGTTGTTGATCCTGTTACGCTCCTTTACGCTTTACACGTATAAGGGAATCGCTAAAATTATTGTCGCTTGTTACATGGTGGATAGCTTACGCCCGATCTGCCTCGGTTTCTTTAAGCTCTATGCTGCTGCTGTCCTTCAGGGATTGATTTTAGTGGTTGTGACCATGCTTTATCCAGCGATTGTCACGAATGATTTATTGACACTTAGCAATACTGGAGCTTTTATAACTGCACTCGTAGCCATTGCAAAAGGAATCATTTACATCATTATGCTATTTGGTAGCCAACGCATGGCTAAGAATATCATGCAGGTGAACTAGGAAGGAATTTGCTAAAAAGGTACTGAAGAAAGGAACAGAATGACACGTTTAGGCAGTGAATTTTTAAAGGCTTTAGATAGCTACGAAAGGCCAGTTATAGGGTATATGACACTGAGACAGTTAGTGCTACTATTTGGTATAGCATTGACAGTAGTTGTCACTACTATTCTCTATTGGCTGAAGGCACCTGATATAATCCTTTATGGCGTTGATATTTTATTATTAGCGCCTTTTGTTATTTTCGGGTGTTACATTGATGAAAAAATTAAAGATGAGGTTCGTTTCCTTTTGACTAAGCAGGAACGCTCTTATCAGACAGATTATGACAGAAAGGAATATACAAGAAATGAATTTATTCGGCCGAAAGAAAACCCCGAAACTCTCTAAGGAGGAACGGGAACGGGCCAAACGTCTAAGACGTACCATGACGGCATCTACACAGAATAGTCTTAATTATCAATGGTTGATGCCTGATGGGCTCATGAAAATTACAAATGATCAATTTTCAAAGACCTATCGCCTAGGTGATACAAGCTATATTACTGCAACAGATGATGAGCGAATTGATATCATTGAAACAAGCGCTGATATTTTTAATTCGCTGGATATTGACAATGATATGCAGCTATTGATCCTAAATCGTAGGGTAGAAAGCAATAGCTTATCTTCTATCCGCTATGATTTAGTTGGAGATGGATATGATGATTATCGTAAAGAATATAATGCGATGATCAATGATCGTTTTTCTCAGGAACAAAACACCTTCAAGGTAGAAAAATATCTGACGATTACTACCCAAACTGATCAGGATCATCAAGCTAGAAGAATTCTTGATGATACAGCCAGCGTTATTGAAAGTCAATACAGTGGCTTAGGAATCTCCTTTAAAGAGTTAGAGGGATTAGATCGTCTTCTTATCTTCCGAAAAATCTTGAGGCGAGAAGGTTTTATTGATTTTAACTATGAAGACATCGCTATTTCTGGATTATCCACCAGGGACTTTGTAGCTCCAAACTATCTGAAGTTTGAAAAAGATCATATGAAAATTGATGATTGTTTCGCAAGGGTGATGTATGTTAGACAATATCCTACCTTCTTGAATGACAAACTGATTAAGAATATCCTGGATACAGGAATTGAACTGGCTATCAGTCTGCATGCGAAGCCCTATGATACTGCAGATGCCCTGAAGAAAATCAAGACAGTTAAGTCAAGTGTACGTAGGGAAATGATCAAAAGTCAGAAGACTGCCGCAAAAGAAGGTTATGGAAGTGACCTGGCTGTTGGTGGGAAGGCTGTGGAGACATCTCGTGAAACAGAGAAATGGACTGAAGAACTCCAGGACAATGACCAAAAAATGTTTTCAGGTGTGATGACGATTTTCTTCATGGCTGACAGTCTGGAGGAGTTGAATATCTACACTGAGCAGGTTCAACGATCTGTCCGTAAGAATACGGTAGAACTGGATAAGTGTTACTTGTACCAGGAAGAATCCTTGAATACGATTCTACCGATTGGGATTCCATTTATCAATGTGAAACGCCGTTTTATGAGAGATATGACTACCAGTAACCTGGCCACACAAGTCCCATTTACCAACGTAGATCTTCGATCTAACAGTCCACGTGCAATTTATTATGGCCAGAATCAGCTATCTAAGAACGCTATCACAGTTGACCGTAAGAAAGACTTGAATACAGGTTCAGGTTGTATCTTTGGGACGTCAGGATCAGGAAAGTCAGTTCTTGCTAAAGGAGGAGAGATTATTCCTACAACTTTAAGTTACCCTGAAGATAATATTATTATCGTCGATCCTGAAGATGAATACACTGTTATTGGTCGAGAATTAGATGCTGAAATTATTACAATCGCTCCTGGATCACAACATCACTTCAACTTATTGGATCTACCTGATAAGGATAAACTGCAGGCAGAAGATAGTGATCCGATTGGCCAAAAATCAAACCTCTTATCAACCTTGTTTGAGAACATATTCTCTGAAGTATCAGACGATGAATTTGCGATGATTGACCGTGTGACGAGAAAGACCTATGAGGAATTTGAAAAACCAACCTTTAAGGATTGGCAAGCCGTTTTGGAACGTCAACCTGAAGCTGTTGCTAAGGATCTGGCGCTGAAGGCAGAACCTTATACTATTGGATCAAATGATATCTTTGCACACCCTACAAACGTCAATATGAATAGTCGCTTTATTATCTTCAATCTCAAGCAGTTGAGTGGTAAATTGAAGCCATTTGCCCTCTTGGTGATTCAGGACTTCATCTGGAACCAGGTAGTCAATAACCAAGGTAGAACAATTACATGGCTATACTTTGATGAGTTGCAGCTCTACTTCAAGAATAAACTCCAGGCAACCTTCTTTACAGAACTATACTCACGTATTCGTAAATATGGGGCCATTCCAACAGGGATTACACAGAATCCAGAGACTGTTTTATCTACAGAAGAAGGTAGAAAGCTAGTCGCAAACTGTGAGTTTCTAGCCCTCCTGAAGCTGAAGCGGACAGACCTAGATGCCCTGGAGCAGGTTATCCCTCTTACGCCTTCACTGGAGCGATTTGTCTTGCGGCCAAAAGCGAAAGGTACTGGTTTGATCGTGGCTGGGGATACGATTGTCCCATTTGAAAATCCTATCCCTAAAGATACCAAACTGTATCAATTGGTTGCGACAGATAGTTAAAAAATAGAAAGAGAGGTAATTTCTTTTGTCTAAAAGTAATCGCAAACAATTAAAACAGGAACGCAAGCGAAGAATCAAAGAAGGATTAGCCCTCAATGCTGAAAAAAAGCCTAAAGAAGCACGTTTAGACTCAAAAGTTGCATTTAAAGAAGCTAAGAAGAATTATCGCTTAGCGAACAAAGATTATAAACTACATAAAGGACCTCAAGCAACAGCTAGAGGTCTTTTCTTTAAGCAACAACGTGATCGAGCAAAGTTGGAAAAACAAATTGCAACAACGCTCTATAAACGAGCTAAAAAAGCTGATGACAGTTATATCCCTAACCGCCTAAAGAAACGTGCTAAACAAAGTGCTCGAATGAAAGCGAGACACGACGTTGAGAAGACAGTCAGAGATAATGAGATTCTTGGAGACTGGGTTCAGGCGAGGCAAAACATTCGTCAATTTAAGTATCAGGTAAACGCCTCTAAAAGAGCGTTAAATGCTGTAGGAAAATTATCCAAGTATTCAATCAAGCGCAGCTATGGACAGCTCAATAGAAGCTATAATTTCATCAGAGGGCGAGGATATACTCGAACACCAAAAGAGTTCTCCTGGGAAGGAAAGCTCAGCAAAAAGATGAAACAGGCCAGAAAGCGACTTGCAGGTTCAAAGTTTGGGAAGGTGTCAAGAGGGACAGGAAAGGTTTTGAAGGTTGCGACAAAGCCCCTGCGTTCCATCTTATCCAATCCTTTAGCTGTCAAGTCCTATTTCTTAATGTTCCTCATCTTTGCAGTATTTGGGGCATTTATGGCCATGTTTGGAGGCAGTGGTCCTGTCCAACAAAATGAATTTGACCTGAACAAGTCATGGCTTCAAATTAGTAAACGAGATCGAGAGAAGTCAAATGATAAGGTAGACTATTGGACCAACATCGATGACATGATCTTTTTCATGAACTTTCGCTACGGTAGTGAGTGGAAACCAGAAAGTAACTGGAATGAGGGGACTGGTGGTGAATGGGCTGGAATATTAGGTTTCAATCACTATTCAGATGCCTTGAATGATCTTTGGAATCATTTGAATGATGACCCTCACAACTTGAAAAAGATGGCTGACTTATATGGCCCCTCGTCAGATCTCAAGTGGACTAAGTTGAGTGATAGCGAGTTAGAAGAGTATAAAGAGCTAGAGGATTTGACTAAAGAAGTTGGTCGATACCCATCTTATCAAGAACTAGCTAATCCCTTTTACCAGGAAGACGACCCTTCTTATCATGCTCCTCTAGTTATCCTGAAGCGGTTTGGTTATACCTCTAAGAGTGAAATCTATGAGAAAACACAACTAAAAGCTTCAACAGGACAAGCTCTAAGAGCTCCTATTGACGGTCAAGTCAGTGTGACAGATGATACTACTGTATCCATCAAAACAGATAAAGCCATCTTTACTTATGAAGAGGTAGGAAATATCCGTGTTTCTGACGGTGATCAGGTCAAAGCTGGAGACGAGGTTGGGAAGGTAACGGCAAATGGTTACCAGGTCATTCAGTATCAAAAATTGGAGGAAAAAGAGACAAAGGATAAGAAAGAAAAGTGGACATCAGTCAATCCAGGCTTTTACTTTCAATCTGTCACGTACAATCAGACAACCTCAGTCATTACTACACTTGATGGTGATTTAGGACAAAAATCACGAGCGATAAAAGACTACTTGAAGCAAAAGGTACCAGGGCTGACAGATAATGGTTTGGCAGCCATGCTTGGAAACTTTGCAACTGAAAGTAATATCAATCCTAAACGTGCTGAAGGAGATTATCTTAGTCCGCCAGTAGGGGCTGATTCTTCTTCCTGGGATGATGAGTCATGGTTAGCTATAAGTGGGCCCGCTATCTATGATGGTGGGTATCCAAATATTCTTCGTCGAGGTTTAGGATTAGGTCAGTGGACAGATACAGCAGATGGTTCTACTAGGCATACTCTATTATTGAATTATGCAAAATCAAAAGATAAAAAGTGGTACGATTTAGAACTGCAGTTAGATTTTATGTTGGAGGGGGATACTCCTTACTATATCACTGAACTGACCTCAATTCTAACCAGCACAGAAGATGTAGAGACACTTACAGAGCGGTTCCTGGTTAACTGGGAAGGGAACTCTGGAGACAAGGTCCTAGAGCGCCAAAATAACGCTAAGCAGATCCACGCTTTTCTTACTCAACAAGTTCGAGGAGGTGGAGCGTTAGCGTCTTCCTGGAATTTCCCTGAAGAGTATAAGTCAAAAGTGGAACACCCTCCAACACAGGCTTCTATGACTACACAACAAGGAAGCGGTTATGAAGTGGGACAATGTACTTGGTATGCCTATAATCGTTTAGTTGAACTAGGAACGATTACAGACTTATCAGGAGCTTATGGTTACCTTGGCAATGGTCAGGACTGGGTAGCAAATCTGGTCGCAAAAGGATGGCGGTATAGTACAACTCCAACAAAAGGAGCTGTTGTATCAGTAGTAGGTGGATTTGGTGGGACACCAGATGAATACGGCCATGTTGCGATTGTGGAAGCTGTGAATCCAGACGGTTCATTCCTCGTTTCAGAATGTAATATCCAAGGAGTACAGGATAAGGTCCATTTTCGTGTCATCTATCCAGCTTACTACTATACGTTTGCGACACCGAATTAAAAAAGAAAGAAGGTAAATCATGAAAATGATAGATATGGAGAAATTGAAACTCCTGAAAATAGGAGGAATCCTTATAGGAGCTGTGCTAGTTCTAGGATTCGTATTCTGGATTGGAGCAGCAACCTCAGCGCAAAAGAAAGCTAAACAGGATGCTGAAACTACTCAACAAGAAACCAAAGCAGAGGGAAGCGAACTAACGCAAGAATATGTAAAGGAATTTTTGACGGCTTACTTCAATAAGCAGGATCTTGGAGAAAATAGAAATCGCTATTTGCCCTATATGACAGAAGCTGCTTACAATCAGGAAGTGAACTCTGAAGAAGAACCAACGGTACAAACCTATAAGGGCTATGTAGTGGATACACAGATGAAGTCTTCTACCATCTACATCGATCAAGAAAATAATGTTGCCCTAGCTCAAGTGAGATACACTCAGACACAGTTACAGAAGAAGTATGATTATACTAACGCCCAAACAAACGTAGGATCTTCAAGAACCATACGGATTCGCTTCAGCAAGCAAGATGGGAAATACCTTGTAAATCATATTGATCCTATTTTGATTGTGGACAGCTTGAACGCCAGCGAAAAGGCGAGTATTCCATCGTTAAACAAACCAATCAATAACCAAACACAAAGCACAGAAGGGAAAAAGGAACAATGACAAAATTAGAAACTTTGGAAAAACAAAAACAGAAAGCGGAAAACCGCTTAGCTGACTATATGTCCAAGGCCAAGAAGGAAGAAGAGAAACTGCAGCAGCTAGAAACTCAAATCATTCTGGCCAAGCATGAGGAACGATCAAACTACTTGGCTGAACATAATTTAACCTGGGCTGATATTAAAGCAGCTCTTGCTGAAGGAAAATTGAAAGGAGCTGAAAAACATGTACCGTTTAACCAATCTGACACAAAACACGACCACAACGTATAAAAATCGGGATCTTGTGTATCAAGCGCTGGAGCGAGAAAATGCTAAGGTTAAACACCAGGAGGCAGAAGCCGTTTTATTGGTAGAGGAACTGGATAAAAAGAATGTAGTGGTGTACCAAGAAGATGTCTATTTGCCGTTTGAAGGGATCGCAGATAGCCTCTTCCTGAAGCCTGGTATGGTGAATAACAAGGAAGTTGCACCAAAAGAAGCAAAAACCTCACTCTTTAAGCGCCAGACTAAAACAAAACATCTAGAGAAGACTCCTGAAGAGAAAGCTGAAGCCTCTTCCTTGAAACATGAAACTCCCAAACCTCCAACCTCTTCTAAACGCTCTTTTTGGGTGTATTTAGGAAGAGTTCTGGTGTTGTTTGGTCTAGTAGGAAGTCTGACACTTGCTGGCTTATCATTTACGCTAGTTTACCATCAAGAAAAGCAACTCTCGGCCGTATCCAAGGAACTTTCAAATCTAAAAACCATTCAGTCAAAAACAGGGGAACTAGATGCCTTTTCACGTTACTTTTTGCCAGCCCTTTACTCTGATAAAGGGAAAATGGCTGATTTCGTAGCTCCTCAATTAACGATAGATAGACAAGCAGGTCAACTGCAGTCTGTGATTTTGGAATCTAGCTTGATTGTTGATGAAGCAACTTATCAGCTAACCTATGTAGTAGCCGTGAAAGACGGTGAGAACAGAAGTCAGAAACGCTTGGTAGTTACTGTGAAGGAAGAACCTTCAGCGCCTTACGGATTCCAGGTTATTGCCAAGCCAGAACTATCCAATTATCCAAAATAAAGGAGGTCTTACATGGATCAAGAAAAAGTCAGTCATTCTCTGGCTTTAAAAGGAAAAGTTACCCTGGAGATGACGATACAAGCTCTGTATGCCCTCGCAAAAGCCCATTATGACAAGAAACAACATAAGGCG
Source organism: Streptococcus sp. GP0011 (assembly GCF_030546305.1). GTDB lineage: Bacteria > Bacillota > Bacilli > Lactobacillales > Streptococcaceae > Streptococcus. Next base: position 16,267 of record NZ_JAUONR010000013.1, read on the forward strand.
GCAAATCAAACTTTTGAAGGGGAGACACGTTTTAATGATTTTATGGCCACAAAATCAAAAAAAGATGTCGAGAAGTTATTAAATAGTGAAGTTCACTTGGCTAAGTTGAAGCATTACCTAGAGGAACATAAGGTAGGTTTTACTTATCATCAAAAAGATGATACAACCTATCTCTTCTTTGAAACAAAAAATCGTCCCCTGGTAGAAAAGGCTCTCAAAGATATGTTGGCAGACATCACGAAAAGCCCAGAAAAATTGGAAGAGTTTGCGAAAAAGGTGCTGAAGAAACCACATGAAATGACTCCTGAAGATAAAATCAATTACTATAAGACAAATAAGGTCTATAAAGGAATGATGCCAGTTGTTACGAAGGAGATTGGGAAGGAGAAGACACGATGATTAGAAAACCTATATGGCCCTACCTGGTGGTGGGGCTATTTTCATTTGTTATTTTCCAGTCCTTTTACCATTACTACCAACTTTCGACTGCAGCAGTACCTTTCATGGGAATGTTGCGACTTCGTTGGTTGCTAGAACACTGGGAACGCTTCTCTTTTGGTGTTTTCTTTGATTCAGGAGCCTTATATGCAGGGTTGATCGGATTTGGCTTCCCAATGCTTGTCTATGCTTCTATGGATAAGAATTTATATCGTCAGGGAGAAGAGCAAGGTAGTGCTCGTTTTGCGACTTTGAAGGAAATGAGACGGTTTGAAGACGTTGATTTTGAGAAGAATATGATTTTTTCAAAACAAGTTAAAATGGGCCTATTTAACTTTCGCTTAGCCTACAATGTTCAGCTCAATAAAAATGTGATTGTCATTGGTCTTCCAGGAGATGGTAAAACCTTTACTTTTGTATTGCCAAATTTAATGCAGTTAAACTCAAACTTTGTGGTGACGGATCCTAAAGGAAACCTGGTACACCAGGTTGGAAAAATGCTTGAGAAAGCTGGTTATGCTGTTAGAATCTTTGATTTGATTCGTCTCAAGAATTCAGATCGGTTTAATCCTTTTCATTATATGAAGTCTGAGCTAGATATTGATCGCATCTCTGAAGCAATTACTGAGGGAACGAAGAAGAGTGAGCATACTGGAGAAGACTTCTGGGTTCAAGCAGAGTTGATGCTGCAACGTGCATTGATTGGTTATCTCTATTTTGACTCGAAGGATCCTGAAACTGGAGTCCAGTTATATATGCCAAACCTGGGTCACGTTGCGGATCTATTAAGAAATATGTATCGAGAGGATCCAGATGTACCAAGTCCTGTCGAGCAGATGTTTGAAGAACTGAACGAACATCAACCTAACAATTATGCTTATAAACAGTGGAAATTATTCCAAAACTTCAGAGGTGAGACAAGAAACAGTGTGGTAGCGATTTTGTCTTCTCGTTATTCTATCTTTGACCATGAAGATGTACGAAACTTGATCAGTGAGGATACCATGGAAATGGAGACCTGGAATACGAAAAAGACAGCCGTTTTTATTGCTATTCCTGAAACCAATAACGCCTTTAATTTTCTTTCCTCAATCTTGTTTGCGATTGGTTTTGAGGTTCTCACACATAAGGCTGATGATATTCTGCATGGGAAAGTACCTGGCTACAGTAGAAAAAATCTTCGACACATTCAGTTTATCTTCGATGAGTTTGCACAAATTGGCCGTATACCAAACTTCGCCCAGGTCCTCTCTTCTATTCGTAGTCGTGAGATGTCTATTAAGATTATCATCCAAGCTGTCAATCAGCTAGAATCACTTTATAAAAGTGATTGGAAGACCATCTTTAATAACTGTGCTACTCACCTATTTTTAGGGACAAATGACAAGGATACGATGGAATACTATTCTACAAGGGCAGGTAAGCAGACTATACGCACTCGATCCACCTCAAAATCGCATAGTTATCGTAATGGCTCATCAAGTGAAAATAAACAAATTCAAGGCCGTCCACTTCTAACTCCAGATGAGGTCTCAAGAATTGGGGTAGAAGAAGGACTGGTTTTTATTTCTAAACAAAATGTCTTCAGAGATAAAAAAGCAATTGTCGATGATCATCCCAGAAAAGATGAGATTGCAAATTCTCCTGAGGACAAAAAAAACTGGTACGAATACACTCGAAAAGGAACAGACATCGACGGCTTGCTTTTATATGCTAACGATTTGACTCCGCAGCTAAAAGAGTTATTCGTGGCCTAACATACAGAAAGGATAGTAGGATGGAAACACCAAAAATACAATTAGGATACCTGGAGAGTATCTCACAAGTTTTAGCATTAAAGCTAGAAAATTTAGCTACAGAACGTTATGCTATTTGGCAGCTATTCAAACAGGCAGATGAGGAGACTTTCTATCAATTAGCTCCTCATCTTTTTGTGACAACGAGTCAGGAAGATCCAATAGTTGTTAGTGAACTAGATGCAACTCTTGAAGGATATCTTTTATTTAAGGAATTAGTAGAGGAGGAAAGAGTATGCCTTTAACAAAAGCACAGGCAAAATCGCTGGATATTTTAGAAGTAGCTCGTAGCCTTGGAATGGAGATGAAGCGAAAGTCACATCGAGAGTATTATTGGGCCGAGCATGACTCATTTAAGATTGATACTGTCAAGAATACCTGGCATTGGTATTCTCAAAACCTCTTTGGTGATACTATCAATCTCGTGCAACAAATGCAAAATGTCAGCTATAAGGAAGCCATGGTATTCTTAGAGACAGGTTCCTTCCCTGAAGCAAAACCAGTAGAGGAAGAACGTAAACCTTTCAACTATACACTAGCACCTTACGAACAACCATTTGTGGAGGCGAGAACCTATCTCAAGGAGATTAGAGGTCTCTCTGATGATACAATCGACTTCTTCCTTGAGAAGGGAGTATTAGCCCAAGCTAAACGTAAGGATAAAGATGGTGTTATAGAAGATGTCTTGGTTTTTAAATACTTGGACAGAAATCAGCAACTGGTAGGTGCGAGCCTCCAGGGACTTGTTCCTGATCAAGAGCGTCATCCTGGTAAAGGATACTTGAAACAAATCATGTATCAATCAGAATCTATTAGTGGCTTAAACGTTTCTATAGGCACTCCTAAGCGTTTAATTGTGACAGAGGCACCAATTGACCTTATGAGCTATTATGAGCTTCATAAGGGCGAATTAAACGATGTTCGACTGGTTGCGATGGAAGGATTAAAAGAGGGAGTTTTGTCTCACTATGTTCTTGAAATTCTGCAGGAGCGAGGGGAGCTTACGATGGATGAAAGGGATTATACCAAATCTAGCGAGCTAACACGTACCTCTAAATTTTTATCTGTTGCAGCGGAAACATCCACACTTTTCCAAGATCACAAATATGATGATCTCATCACGCTGGCAGTTGATCACGATAAAGCAGGTACAGACTTTATTACCAAACTACGGGAGAAGAAAATCCCAGTTATCGATGCGAGACCGCCAAAACGTGAAGGCCAGGAGAAGACAGACTGGAATGAGATTCTGAAGCAGACCAAGAAACTGGAAAAGGCTGAGGAAATTCAATCATCAAGTCACTTTCCTGATACCAGCCACCTTTCTCCTGAAGATGCAACATGGTTGAAGGAAAACTGGAATAATATAGGTTTTTCAGTGGAGCCTAGAAAACAAATGGTTATTGATTCGGACAAAACAGTGACCTATGAAAAACCTTCCAATCCTCTTGGAGATGGTAGGGAGCCTAAAAAACAAATTCAGAGCACAGAAAAAGCTCCTGAGAACTCTCAGGAGCAAATGAATGATAGGACCAGTGGTGGCACGGGTTCTTTACAGCCTAAAGCTGAAGGCAGTACCTCACCTGTACTTGAAACAAGTACCTTTGAGCAAACTGTTACCAGTCACCCGACATCATCCTATCCTTACTTACAGTTTAGCACAAATTATGATAAAGTGCAACGGAGAACAGCGAATTATCATCCGATTACACCAGCGGATTTAAGACGATTAAATCAATATGCGCCGTCTATCCAAAGTACAGCGTCCTGGTATTTAAATGAACTGGCTGACAGTAAGATCAGCTTTGTTTATGCGGATCATGGAGAGAAGAATGTGCTTCAGGTGACTTTTCAAAAGGATAACTTTATCCATCTTTCAGGGATCAGACCTTTTGAAGAGGGAAAGGGAGCAGCAAATTTCCTAGATGATATTGCCAATGGTCAGGGGCATTATGACGGTATGTTGATTAGTAATGCAATTAAGGATAAATTGCAGGTTCTTCCTATGTTGCGTGATATTTTAGATCCACATTCTTTTGTTTTAGATGATTTGAGCAGTGTTGAAAAGCTTCACAATCTCAATATGAGTGAAGCTATTAAAGCAAAAGATGAAGATTTCTTACTACTTTTTAAAGATATCGGAGATGAAAAAATTCCAGCCTCTCTTATGAAACTCAAGGGAGAGCTTGCAACTAATGTTAAATCGTTGGATGAAAAGATCATTCTCGGTGTTTATAGAGATCGAGATGGTCACATCAAGCAACTTTCAATCAATGAAGAATATGTTAAAGACAATGGTGCAGAAATGCTGTCAGTTTTGAAGAATAAGCAGTTTGAAGAAGTTTCTAAAGAAATTGAACAAACAACGCTAGAGAACACACTGAATAGCCCCCTACTTGATTCGGCTACGTTTACTCAAGTCTTAGATACTGTCTATAATTTAGGTGTGCCAGGTGACCTTTCAAAAACTCCAAAAGAATTTCATCAAGCCTGGAATCAGTATCTTGACTATGCGAAGCAACACAATGATAAATTTGATCAGATTGTTGCTGCAGCTGGAGAAGATCATCTCCTAGATACAAATTCAGACTTTTATAAAGAGTGGAAACAAGATCATATCTATAAGGAGAACTACCATGTACGCCTTCAATGGGCTGAGGAGCGCCCTGATGGGCCTAGATTGCCCTTTAAAGAAACAGAGCTGATACCTTATCAAGATTTTGCTAGAGAGCTTTACAAGGCCAATCAGAGCTTCTATCAGCTATATCAGGAAGGGCTAAAACAAGTGACTGGTGGTCATCCAGAAGCCTACATCTCTCCAACTAAGATCCAGTTTAGTATCTACGCTCCTGATGGTGAACTGATTCAGGATAGCATCCGTTACAATATCGGTGAGGAGATTAACCCCATCGCTCACAAAGAAAGGCTTGGAACACGAGAAATGAGAGAGTACCCAGAATTGATGAAGATAGATGGGGCCATATTCACTCCGTATCATCTGGAGAGATTGGCGAGTGAGTTAGATATTTCTCAGTTCAGTTACGCTTTAGAAGATACTCTTTACGCAGATCAACTTCTATCCCAACTCCCATTTGGAGATTTGGAAAATAGTCCAATTGGATTTACAGATAGTAGTCATGATGCTCGTCTTGGATTTATCTCTTTTGATGGAATGGATAGTGTTGAGGTCGAAAATCTATCTGCTTGGTTTGATAAGTTGGGAGTCAAGGACTCACCTATGGATCAAGTAGCTCTTGTAGAAAAATGGCAAAAAGAAATCAAAAGTTTATCAGAAAAAGTTGAACAAACGATCGCCATAGTTCGAGAAGAATTTGAGAAATCACAAGAGGAAGAAATCAAACTAGAAGAACAAGGCTACAACAAGCAGGAGTTGGAACGTGATGCGGATGCTGACGGTGTTTCTGATGAGGAGGAGTTGCTTCAGGGAACGAATCCGTATGATTTTAGATCGAAACCAGGTTCTAAACCAGAGGGCGAGGAGAGTCTACAAGCGGATGAAATTGTTTTAGCAGCTGGCAGTCTTGCAGTCGCAGATTTTATTAAAAATAAAGATATGGCAGGATTAAGTCGTCATCTTAAAGAAGGGATTAAGGAGTTTCTGGATTCAGATAAGTACAAAGACTATCTAACGAAAATGAGCCAACTAAATAATTATTCTAATCGCAACTTGCGCTTAATTCTTGCACAAAATCCTGAAGCAAGCCAAGTAACTTCTTTCAAACAGTGGAAAGAAAACTTTGGTCGCTATGTGAAAAAAGGTGAGAAGGCTTTACGTATTTTTAAACCTATGACGAAGATCAAAAAGGATGAGAATAACCAACCAATATTGGATAAAAATGGGAAACCAGAAACAGTTACATTCTTTGGTTTGGTACCAGTTTTTGATGTTAGTCAGACAGAAGGAAAGGAGATGCCAAAAGCTGCAGAAGTGAAAGAACAGCTGACTGATTTGGACTATGCAAATCTTTACCGTGCCCTAATGGCTATTGCAAAAGAAAATGATGTATCGGTTCGATTTGAAGAGATGGAAAATAATAAACATGGATATTATTCTGTCCCAGAAAATCAAATTGTTTTACGTAGTAATGAGATGAACAAGGCTCAAATTATTAAAACTTTCTTACATGAAATGGCTCATGCAGAGTTGCATCATGCAGATAATTCTCAAAAAGAAAATCTAACTAGAAGCACTGCTGAACTCCAGGCTGAAAGTGTCGCTTATGTTGTTTCTTCATACTATGGTATTGATACGTCAGAGTACTCCTTTAACTATCTATCTGGGTGGTCTGCTGATAAGGAGACATTTGCTGATTTAGAAGCACAGTTGGATATTGTCCAACAAGAAGCTAAAAGTTTAATGGTTCGGATGGATCAAGCATTGGAACAATTAAGATTGAGCCAAGAGAAACAAACGAAGCGTAGTTTTGAACAAAAACTGGAGAAGTTTAAAGATCAGAGCAAGCAGGCTGTCGAAGATCACAAGCAGGAGTTGAAAGCAGATGCACAATCAAAAAAAGAGAAGGGTTTCTCGAAATGACCGAACGGGACACCCCAAATAAACCCAAGGTCAAATTAAAAACAAATCATCATCAAGGAGGACAACACTCATGACTAATGAACAAGAAGAACAACTGATCATCATCCTTTCAGACTTTATTCCAATCATGGATGGAGACAGAGTTCAAGGAGTATCGCCAAACGCTAAAGACCTGACTCGTCAAAAAGTTCTGGAGCAACTAGAGGAAGAACAGTCTCAATTACCTGAAGGAGATCCTGCTCTTTTGGAGTGGGAAGAAGAAAATATTGAGCTACTCAAGATGATTACAGATGAAGAATTTCAAGCTGTACTCACAGAAAAAATCTTACTGACAGAAATACAAATTGGGCAGTCGATTTTCCAGCCCCTAACTGCTCAACAACTTTCTGTCCTAGCTGAAAAGTTACAAGATCAGAAAGAAAAAAGTGTAGAAAATAGTGATAAGCAATCATCTATTTTCAAAAACATCTTCAGTTGGTTGCGATAAATTGTTAGAGGTTGTACTCCAAAAGATATAGGAAAGGGGCTTGGGGATTTCCCCAAAACTGAGAAAATCAAGAAGGAAAACTACAAGGTTCTCCTTCTCTGATTTTTTTAAATTTCGCAAATGGATATCCATTTGCTACGCTTGCCGGAAGGAAGTCAGGGGCGGATGCCTGGTCAGAAAATGCCAGAGACTTTGAGTGAAAGAGGATAAAAAAATAATGCAGAAACGAGAAAATAGAAAACGCTATATACAAAAATTGATACGACTAACACCAGAGGAAGATCGTCAAATTAAAACGGCGATGGCCCAAATGGGAGTTCCATCTTTTCAATACTATGCGAAGAATCAATTGGTGCAAGGAAAGGTGGTGCAAATTGATTTTTCTGAATTGAAAGACCTTCGAGTTGCTATCAATCGAGTTGGGACGAACATCAACCAAATTGCTAAACATGCCAATGAAAATCAAGGGGTTAGGCCAGAGGAAGTAGCACAAGTGATTGACTATCTATCTGAGTTGAAAGAGATGGTAGCTGCCAAACTTTCTAGCGCAGAAAAACAGAGTCTACAGGAACGGAAACGAACGGTAAGGAGTGATATAGAAGAATGGTAGTAATTAAATCTCCAACTCAAATTAAAACACCAGCTAATCTGAAGAGAGCTGTTAATTATATTCTGAATGAAGCGAAAACTCTTGTATCAGGAACTGCAGAAAGTGATCTTGATTTTCCTCTTGTCTATCATGATGGTGAGCTTCAAATGAAGCTAGTATCTGGCAATGGGATCTCTGATTTTAGCGTAGCAGATGAAGAAATGGTCATGACAAAATTGGCTGCAGCCTTTAAAAAAGGAGATGACGACTTGAAAGAATTATCTTCAGGAAAACAAGTATTAGCTCATCACATTATCCAGTCTTTTTCTCCAGATGATAACTTGACTCCTGAGCAGGTTCATGAAATTGGCCGTCAAACGATGTTAGAATTGACAGGTGGAAATTATGAGTTTGTGATCGCAACCCACACGGATAAAGATCATCTTCATAACCATATTATACTTAATACCACCAATACCTCAACGCTCAAGAAATTTCGCTGGGAAAAGAGAACCTTGAAAAATTTGAGAGCCATTTCGGACAAACATGCGGCACGATATGGCGCTAAAATTATTGAGCCTACTATGAAAAATTCTTATACAAAGTATTCTGCTTGGCGGAGACAAAATAATTATCGGTTTGAAATCAAGGAACGTCTTGATTTTCTTCTGAAGCACTCTTTGTCGTTAGAAGATTTCAAACAAAAGGCAGCTGCGCTTAATCTTCAGATTGATTTCTCTGGAAAATTTGTGAAGTATAAATTGCTCGATCAGCCCCAACAAAGAAATGTCCGAGATGATACATTATCGAAGAAAGGACTCTATTCTCTTGAAAAAATAAAAGAGAGAATTTCTAAGAATCAGTTAGTTTTTGATGTGGAGGAATTGAAAGAACAATATCAAGCATCAAAAGAAAAAACGGCAAATGATTTTGAATTGAAATTGGAAGTGGAATCCTGGCAGGTCGAGCAAGAAAGCAAGCAAGGCATTTACGTGCAGATGGATATGGGAGCTTTAAATAGTGGTACAATTTTAATACCTTCTCATAAAGTTGATAAAAATGAGGATGGAAACTATACCATCTATATCAAAGAGAAAGACTATTTTTATTTTCTCAATCCTGATCAATCTCAAAAAAATAGGTACATGATGGGCTTGACTGTCGCAAGGCAATTGGCCAAACAAAATGGAGAAACACTTGTAACTAAAAACGCTCAAATTTCCTCTATGCGTGAACTGATTAAGGAATATAATTTCTTAGTCGAGCACGGCGTGACAGATGGAACACAATTTCAACATTTGGAGGAGCGCTTTAATGAAAAGATAGAGGCTACCCAGGAGGAATTAAGACAGCTAGATGAGCGACTTGGACGTTATCATAAAATTGAAGGAGCACTTTTAGCCATCCAGCAATCTCCAGAAAATAGTCTTGCGGCGGTACAACTATTGGATGATTTAGGAGTTCCAAAAGATATGGGACTGGAAGATGTCAGTCAACTGATCAAACAATTCCAAATTGAAAAAGGAGCCTTACAAGAGTTCTTTGACGATACTCTAAAACATTACACAGATTATAGAGATATTAAGGAGCACGTGCGTAGTCGTGAAGAGAAAGTTGACCGACGATTTGAGGATGAAAAAGTCTTGTAGAAGTTTCTGATGTTTTCAATATAGTCTTGATTTCAGTACAGAGAGGACAGTCCTCTTTACGTTTGGAGAGATAACCTTTTCTAGGAATTGCTGGCGAAAGGGAGGAGAGACTTCATTGCGAAAATAATTATAAATATAATTATAAACATATTGACAAATATAATTATAATGGTATAATAGAAGTATAGAAAAACAGGAGGATATCAAATGAAGATTATCACATTTGCCGCTATTAAGGTCGGTGTTGGGAAAACAACTTTAACATTTAATTATGGGGAATGGCTGGCTAAAAAAGGGCATAAGGTTCTTTTGATTGATCTTGACCATCAGTGCAATTTAACCCAGTGCTATAATATTTACGAGAGCAAGAATACGATTGCTAATGCTTTTAAAGGTGGCGATGTGGATATTAAGCAAGTCAAGAAAAATATCAGTCTAATTCCAGGTTCAGTTCAGCTTGATACAGTGGAACGAGATCTGGAGAACAGCGATAAGAAAAATATGCTACTTTATCTTTGGCTAGAGGATAACTACGAAAAGAAGAAGTTGGATCAGTTTGACTATATCTTGATTGATTGTAGACCAGACTTTGCGACAGCTACTAAAAATGCTGTTGCGGTCAGTCACGCTATTATTAGTCCCTTGACTCCTTCAGAGTTTGGTTATAATGCCAAATTCAATCTATCAACTCGGTTAGAAGCATTCAGAAAGGATGTAATTGACTATCGTACAAGGGAATCATACATTACTGCTGAGCTATATTTCTTAGCAAATATGATCCGACCGAACTATGGATCATCAAGAGAGTTACTGGAAGCTCTGGGACTTGAAGCTAAAGAGAAGGGAACAGACAACCTTCTAGGCATCGTACCAGCAAAAGAGTTATTCAATCATTCCACGATTGATAAGATCTCTATTGCAGATATGAAGGAGAATCCTGAGCTTTATCAAAAACACAAAAAGTTTTTCGCTGAGCTGGAGCAGACTTTTTCAAAAATTTATGATACAATATAATTATATTTATAAACACAAATACAATTATAAACATAATTAGAAGGAGATTATCATGGCATTTACCCCTAAGGAAAAAGAAATATCACAGATCATTGAAGCGAGCAGCCAACCTGATCGGACTCCAAATGAAGTCGCAGTTGAGTTTGAAAGCTTTGAACGTAAGAAACAATTTCAGTTTACTTTGAAACCAAGCAATCGGAAAAAATTGGATGAAATTGCTAAAGCAGTTGGTGCAAAGTCTGCATCAGATTATCTTGATAAACTAATCGAAAGTTTATCGTTATAAATATAATTATATTTATAATTAAACAACCTTCCCAATAAGGGAAGGCTTTTATTTTTGAAAGAGTCTTGCAGAAAGTTTGTGATGTTTTCAATCTAGTCATGATTTCAGTACAATAGAGAGTATGTTTAGATTTGATGAAAAAGAATTTATCGCAGAACTAGATCGCAAACGTGAGCAGCAATTCCTGAAGCGAGTAAGAGATTATGACGAGCAGATTGCTCCTTCCATGAGACTGAGGGGATATAAGCGGATAGATAGTACAGAGAGGACAGTTGTTTTTACATTTGGAGAGGTGACCTTCTCTAGAAATCGCTGGCGAAAGGGAAAGAAAAGTTGTTATCCCGTAGATGAGTGGCTAGGTCTAGAAAAGTATATGCGTTATTCTCCTGAGTTGATTTTTCACATGGCAAAACACGCTTCTGTTTTATCCTACCGTGAAGTTTGTCGAACAGTTAAGATGGCTTATCGCCTGGAGATAACAAAGGACGCTGTTTTGAAGTCTGTAAAAATGGCAGGCAGACTCTTTTCAGATAGGGAACGCTATCGGCTTTTTAGAGGTGATGAGCAACCGAAAAAAATCCAGGCAGATAAAATCTACCTGGAGGGAGATGGTGTGCTCGTCAAGACAACATCAAGCAATGATGAACGACACAATACAGACTTAGCCCATTTCCTGATTCATACTGGAGCGAAGAAGGTTGGTAATAATCGGTATGTACTAGAGAATAAGCATGAGATTATACATACAAGCCATGAACAAGCAAAGGAAGAATTGATAGACTATCTCTATAATCATTTTGAAATCACTGATCGAACTCTTCTTATCACTAACTCGGACAATGGTAAAGGATATTCTCGCAGAATATTTCAAGAAATTAAGAAGGTCCTACGAATTAAACGTCATGAGCATTTCTGGGATGCCTATCATGTCAATGAAGAACTTAAACGATTCCTGAAGCCGTACCCGTCTACACTACTTGATCTTGCTTTTAAGGCTATCAAAAATCATCAGAAGAGCCTGCTTCAGACCGTACTAGATACAGTTGAATCTCTCATAGAAAGCCAGGAAGCTCTTGATAATTTTTACAATTTTCGTAAGAAATTATTAAGAAATTTCTGTGACACTAGGCCACCTAAACTTAGAGGATTGTCCTCACGTGGTATCGGGGTGATGGAGAGTCAGCACCGAAAAGTCACTTACCGCATGAAACATCGAGGGATGTATTGGTCCATCGAAGGGGCTTGTACCATGGCCAAGATGATTCTTATTGAGCGAATTGATCAGCTACACGAGCTGTTTTTTGGAGCTTGGAGACAAGAGTATGAGGAATTTAGGGATTCGGGATTAGGCGCAGGGTTTCGTATTAACCATAGGCCACACAAAGCTGTTATCAGAAAAAGAGGGCATAAATAATACAAAAAGGCAGACAAAAGCCTCTAAAAAAAGAATTTTTAGAGGTCTTTTTATCATGTTTTTATACAAAACAGTTGCTTTTTTGCCTAATGTGTGTTACAATAATAGAGTAAATATAAAAAAGAAAAAGGTGTAGAAGCAGCAACTTCTACACCACCGATTAAGACAAACCAACACTTTGCTTAATCAGTCAAACAATATTGTAGCATAAATAGTGCAATATAGTCAAGGACTGGAGTAAAGTAAGGAACTTTTTCCAGTTTTTTTGTCTGAAAAATCTCGCTTTCTTATTGAGTTATAAGGATATTTGATTATTCCCAAAAATTTAGACACAAACAA
>NZ_JAUONR010000014.1:0-8223 GCF_030546305.1 Streptococcus sp. GP0011
TTTTTGTCTGAAAAATCTCGCTTTCTTATTGAGTTATAAGGATATTTGATTATTCCCAAAAATTTAGACACAAACAAGTCTCCGAATTTCCTTGCCAAAATAGAGAAAGTGTGATAACATAGTACGGTATGTGGTGCTAGCACATCCGCTATATTAGATCTAATAGGAGGAAAACACAATGGCTAAAGTATGTTACTTTACAGGTCGTAAGACTGTATCAGGAAACAACCGTTCACACGCGATGAACCAAACAAAACGTGCCGTAAAACCAAACCTTCAAAAAGTTACTGTTCTTATCGATGGTAAACCTAAAAAAGTTTGGGCTTCAGCTCGTGCTTTGAAATCAGGTAAAGTTGAACGCGTTTAATAAAAATGAAAAGACCGCTTAGGTCTTTTTCTTTTGCTCTAAGGATAAAATCATTTGAAAAATAGAGTAAATATCCGCCGATACAGCATTCTGCTTTTACACTTGGGCTGAAATATGATAAAATAGAGTATCAACTAGTTGAGGTAAAAAAAATGACTGTAAAAATTAATACAAAAGATGGTCAAATCGAACTGACAGATGAAGTGATTGCAACCGTAGTAGGTGGTGCCGCAACTGAGATTTTTGGTGTGGTCGGTATGGCTAGTAAAAATGCCCTCAAAGACAATTTCCAAGCCCTTCTTGGTAAGGAAAATTATTCTAAGGGTGTTGTTATAAAAGCAGCCGAAGATGGTAGCATTGCAGTTGATGTTTATACCGTATTGAGCTACGGAGTAAAGATAAGCGAAGTGTCAAAAAACATTCAAGAGCGTGTTCGTTTTAGTTTAGAAAATCAACTAGGAATTACTGCTCAGACTGTGAATGTCTACATTCAAAATATCAAAGTTGTAGGAGAATAATCGTGTCAAAAATTACTACCAGCTTATTTCAAGAGATGGTGCAGGCTGCATCAACTCGTTTGAATAAGCAAGCAGAATATGTCAATTCATTAAACGTCTTTCCAGTTCCAGATGGAGATACTGGGACAAACATGGGAATGACCATCGAAAATGGTGCCAAAGAAGTAGCAGACAAGCCGGCTTCTACAGTTGGAGAAGTGGCGAGCATTCTTGCTAAGGGGCTCTTGATGGGTGCGCGTGGAAACTCAGGAGTTATCACGTCTCAACTTTTCCGTGGCTTCTCTCAGGCTATCAAGGAAAAAGATGAATTAACAGGTCAAGACTTGGCTCTTGCCTTCCAATCCGGTGTCGAAGTAGCTTATAAAGCGGTTATGAAACCAGTTGAAGGAACCATTTTGACTGTATCACGTGGTGCTGCCATCGGTGCTAAGAAAAAAGCAGAGCAGACAGATGATGCTGTTGAGGTCATGCGTGCAGCCTTGGAAGGAGCTAAAGCAGCCCTTGCTAAGACACCAGAAATGCTTCCAGTCCTTAAGGAAGTTGGTGTGGTAGACTCAGGTGGTCAAGGTTTGGTCTTCATCTACGAAGGATTCCTTTCAGCTCTTACTGGTGAATACAGTGCTTCTGAAGACTTTGTAGCGACTCCTGCCAACATGAGTGAAATGATCAATGCGGAGCACCACAAGTCTGTAGCAGGGCATGTGGCAACTGAGGATATTACCTTCGGTTACTGTACAGAGATCATGGTAGCCCTCAAACAAGGTCCAACTTATTCTAAGGACTTTGACTACGATGAATTCCGCAACTACTTGAATGAACTCGGGGACTCGCTCCTTGTTGTCAACGATGATGAGATCGTCAAAGTTCACGTCCATACAGAAGATCCAGGTCTTGTCATGCAAGAAGGTCTCAAATATGGTAGCTTGATTAAGGTAAAAGTGGACAACATGCGTAACCAACACGAGGCGCAAGTTGAAAAAGAAGCGACCCAAGGCAACAAGCCTGCTGAAACAAAAGAGTATGCCCTTATCGCAGTAGTAGCTGGTCAAGGTTTAGCAGATATCTTCCGTGCTCAAGGTGTGGATTATGTCATCGAAGGTGGTCAGACGATGAACCCTTCAACAGAAGACTTTATCAAGGCTGTTGAACAGGTCAATGCTCGCAACATCATCTTCTTGCCAAACAACAAAAATATCTTTATGGCAGCTCAGTCTGCGGCTGAAGTGCTTGAACAACCTGCTGTTGTTGTAGAAGCACGTACAATTCCTCAAGGGTTGACCAGTCTTCTTGCCTTTGATCCAAGCAAATCAATCGAAGAAAACAAAGAACGTATGACTGCAGCCCTTGGTGATGTCATCAGCGGTAGTGTAACAACAGCCGTTCGTGATACAACTATCGATGGATTAGCAATTCATGAAAATGACAATCTTGGTATGGTTGATGGGAAAATCCTCGTGTCAAACCCTGACATGCACCAAACCTTGACAGAAACTTTGAAGCATATGTTGGACGAAGATAGTGAAATCGTGACTTTCTATGTCGGTGAAGACGGAAGCGAAGAACTTGCCAATGAAATTGCCCAAGAAATCGCAGAAGAATTTGAAGATGTTGAAGTAGAGATTCACCAAGGTCAACAACCCGTATATCCATATCTTTTCAGTGTGGAATAATCGTGAAAATTGAGTAAAAACAACAGAAGGAAGCTGGTTTTACAGCTTCCTTTTTCTATGTAAAAGGAGTTATAAAGAAATTTATGTAGAAATGAACATTCTATTGGAAATTCTATTTACTATAAGTTATAATGATAAAGCTGTTATGTTAGATTAAATATGAATATAAAGGAGAAATGATGAAGAAAAAAATTTTTAATCAATCTTTTTCCCGCTTTTCAATTAGAAAGTTAAGTGTTGGGACCTGTTCGGTATTGCTAGGAACCTTTATGGTGATGGCTACTTCTCCAGTGCAAGCGGATGAAGCTCAAGTCAACAATAAGGAACAACAAACGCAGGCGGAAATTCAACAGAAGGAAAAAAGTGCTGAGAATGGACAGGAAGTCATTTCTGAGCCTCAAAAAGTGGTAACACAGAACGAAGCGGTTAAGGAGCTGGAGGATAAAGCTGAACCGTCCAAAACAGAAGTATCTGCACCAGTCTCTCAGAGCCAACCAGTTTCTCAAGTTGACAATACGAAGGAAGCGAGTCAGCCTTCTTTAGATGAGGAGAAAAAGCAATCTCTAGAATCAACTCAAACTGAGCAGAAAAGCAAGGAAGAAAGTGGCTCTAGCGGGAAAACTTCTTCTAGGCGCAAGAGATCGCTAGATGAAGTCAATGCAGAATTTAAAACTCATTCGCCAATCAAGGATATCCATGCGGTAGATAGTGTTCGTGAGTCCTTGACTTTTAGTATTACTGGACACGAAGCAGACTATTCTGGTGGGTATATCAAAATTCATTTCCAAAATGGGAAGGCTATTAAATTGACCCCTTCTCCAGTCGGTGGTGTAAAGTTTAGCCAAGAAAAAACGAATGGGGATCTTGATTTAAAGATAGAACCTGCGAATCTGAGAGGTGGGGCAAACTATAACTTCGTCTATACTTTTCAGATAGATCCTTTGACTCAGAACTGGGGAGGCGCTGTCCAAGCCATTGGGCCAGACCACAAGGTGACCGCAACTGCTAAGCTCTATGACAAAAATGACAATGTCCTCAAAGAACTTGGAAGTATTGAACACACATGGAAAGTCTTAGAAAACGGGGTAGGTGGTCTGACACCAATGTCTAACCATCAGGTCATTGGCTACGATCGAAATAATGATGGTATCGTTGACGATGATTCGTCGGTTGTATCCTACTATCTATTTAACGGTGCGAAAGATCCTAAGAATAATACGGCAAGAAATGATTATTTCAACTATGGAAATGGTGTCTTTGATGGTCGTATGATCAATGGTATGGGGATTAGTGATGTCGGAGGGCATATCATTGATCCTGTCACTTCTTATACCTATAATATAGAGTTAAAAGAAGGTTATGAATTGACAGATGAAGCCAAAGCTCTGGGTTGGACTGCTGATGCGACGGGTTACCATCTGACGATTAACAGAGCTAACAATCCACTTCAAGATATTAATAACAATAAAAATAAGCTCATTCCAATTTCTTTCAAGTTAAAGAATGCCAAAGTAGCAGATATCAATAGAAAAGCGCAAAACCTAACTGTAACGGGTATCTATACAAAAGCAGATGGGACTAGCTATCAAAATACGGCCGTTCTTCCCTATACTCTCTTTGTTCAAAAAACAGACCAGCCAGAGTCTTCTCTTTTTGAATTTAGACACTATAATCAGTCTGATTCGGAGATGATTCGTTCTTATGGTGAAACAGAATACCGTTCTTATGTTCGACTTTCATCGGTAGCTGAGGTTGAAAAAGATTATCCTATCAATGACTACACTGTCACTCATAAAATACAGGATTCACGAGAGTCTTATCGAGAAGTCAATGCGATTGAGGAGCGTTATTGGAACGAATTTTTCTCTTCACCGGGTGCATCTGTAGAAGTATACAATAAAGCTACAGGTGAGTTGTTAGGGACTTTTAACAGTAGCACTCGTAGTCTACGATTGACGGAAGAGCAAGATGTGAAGGAGTTGGAGTACAAGTTTAAAAACATCAAGATGAGGAAGTCTTCAACAAATGATACTTCGGCATTTTTTTTCCAGACAAAAACACGTTTTAATAATTGGGAAAGTCTCTATAAAGATTCGACGATTAGTAAGTTGGATTCTAGAACGGATTCCACTTTTAACAATACTGGAAACACTGTTTCCTTCTCTCAAACGGCTTCAGCCGAATTGACGCGTGTTATCCAGCAAATTTCAATGATTGGGCGAGCTAGAACAGATGTCTTCAATCGACATACAGATGCTTCTGGTTTTAAGGAAGATTTTATCACAACGACTGCAGGTAGAAATACGCCTACCCAGAACATCGCAAACTTGACGGGAGTTTACCATTTAGCCTATTTGGCTGACCCTCAATTAAACTTTAGTGGGAATCCTAATTTTAAGGTCTATTATAATTACAAAGATACTGGAAAAACTCTCTACTATGCTCAAGTAAAGGGAACTCCAGACTCCCCTATGCCTCCATCGCTTTTGAAATTGGAAAACAAGACGATTCCAAATGGGACCTATACCTATAAAGCGATTGCTTTTTGGGACGAGGAACTTCCAGATGTTCAAGCTCAGAATGGTTTTGACTTAGGAGAACTAGATGGCATTACTGTTACTTCGAAAAATTCGACCTCTCATGACTTCAATGTGATCGTACAGGCTTCAGAAGCGAGCGGTGTCTACTCTGAAGTGAAAAGGGCCACAGATCAACACTTTGCCTATAATACTCAAGAACATTATCCTGGTGATGAGATTGATTTCAGAGTGACCTATAAAAACGCAGCGAAACAGCTTGTTTCAGATGTCTATGTTTTATCATCCTTGCCGATGAAAGGTGATAAACAGCTAGAATCCAGAAATCGTGGTTCTGAATTTACAGTGAGTTTGACAAAAGCTCTAACTCCACCTTCAGGCTGGGAAGTTCAGTATAGCCGCACTGCGGGTACTGCTGCAGAAATTAATGCTTCACAATGGCTCACAGCAGAACAGGTATCGGATCGGTCGGAGATTCGTGCAGTTCGTTGGCATTCGACTGCTCCAGTTGCTGCTGGAAGTACGGTTCAGTTTAATATTGATGGAGCAGTTATCGAGCAAAATACAACCTCAGGTGCGAGAGCTTATCTTTCTTCGGCCATGGCAAATGGCAATTCTAAGTATACAGAGTCTAATAATGTTTCTATCCAAATGTCCACCAAACTGTCATCTGCAAGTTTTACCTTTGTGGATGTAAACGATCCGTCTAAGGAAGTGCAGCTAGGACAGGTAGACACAGTTGTAGGCAAAACCAACGGACCAATTTCTTATGATCCTGATCGTCGAATTAAGGAATTGGAAGATGCAGGATATGAACTGATCAGTAACGATTTTACAGATCATACATTTGGTGACTCGACTAGTCCAAAACAATTCAAGTTTCAGTTTAGACATAAGATTACAGAACTAACCGAAACTGTTCGTGGAACTCGTGAAATTAATTATGAGTATTACAGAAAAGCAAAAAATCCTGATTTATCGCTTCTTCCTCCCAGACATGTAGAATCCCATTCGTTTACTCGAACGAAGAGAATCGATCAGGTTTTGGCAAAAATGCACCCAAATGATGCGACAGCAGGTGTGACTTACTCAGCCTGGTCTGCAGACCAAACTTGGTCTCAGGTGATTTCGCCTGAAATTCCTGGCTATTATCCAGGTGAAGATATTGACGCAAATACAATGTCGGGAGATGAGGCTCTTGATCAATATTGGATTAGTGCGATAAATCCGAGCGATGAAGATTTGGAAAAAGAATTCTCTTGGGATAGGTTGGTGTATTATGTTCCACTTCCAGTTGTCCCTTCAGCAAGCGAAGCGAGATCTAAAGGCCTTCAAGGGCAGAAGCAGCTAGCAACGATTCGATTTGATGAGGATAGAGCAAGCGAGAGCGAGGTTCACTTTACAAAAGGGACAACAACCATTAATGGAGCAAAGAAATCCGTTGAACTAGTTCAAAGTAGTGTCTTTCTTTATGATGAGAATGGGCAAAAGGTAACTTCACTAACCATTGCCGACCAAGGTACGTACGATTTAGATCTTGTAAATAAAACAATTGTCTTTACTCCACTGAAAACCTTCTATGGTCCGGCAACTCCAGTTCGAGTTGGAGTGGTGGATAAAAATGGAGAGTCGGTTGTAACGACCTATACCCCAGTTGTTGAGAAAGTAACACCAACTGGTTCAGGTGATAAGACAGAAGGCCTTCAAGGTCAGGTTCAAGAAGGTAAAGTGACCTTCACTCCAGGCCATGACTCAGTTCCATTCCCAGCAGATTCGACTCCACTATTTGACAATGGTACAGCTGTGAAAGAAGTGCCAAATGTTGGTCAGTTCGAAGTGGACACAGACGGCAAGGTAACCTTCACGCCAGATAAGCAGTTCAAGGGTGAAACACCAGGGCTTGAATTGACTCGTGTGGATGCCAACGGAACTCCAGTTACCGTTAAGTACCAAGCAGTAGTGAAAGAAGTAGTTCCAACCAGCACTAACGCAACCAGCACAGGTTCTCAGGGTGTTCCACAAACAGGCGCCCCAACTTTCCAAGGTGGTGACCCATTGGTTCCAATCGATGAAACAGTTGAACCAACCTTCGCAGATGGAAGCAAAGAGAAGACTATTCCAGGTCAAGGAACTTACACAATTGCGCCTGATGGAACTGTAACCTTCACTCCAGATAAGAAGTTCGTTGGTAAACCAGCTCCAGTCACAGTCAAACGCGTAGATAAGAATGGCACCCCAGTTACTGCGACTTACAGTCCAGAGTTTACTAAGGTGACCCCAACTTCAACGGACGCCACTTCAAATGGTATCCAAGGTCAACCGCAAACAGGTAGCCCAACCTTCACAGAAGGTAATCCATTGGTTCCAATTGATGATACGAAACCAATGACTTTCGAAGATGGACAGTCAACGAAAACCGTTTCAGGTGTAGGTGAATACAGCATCAATCCAGATGGCTCTATTACCTTTACGCCAGAAAAACAATATGTTGGTACTCCAGCTCCAGTCACAGTCAAACGTGTGGATAAGAACGGTACCCCAGTTACTGCGACTTATACCCCAACAGTGACTAAGGTAACGCCAACCAGCACTAACGCAACTAGCACAGGTCCTCAGGGTGTTCCACAAACGGGCACTCCAAGCTTCCAAGGTGGTGACCCACTTGTTCCAATTGATGAAACAGTAGAGCCAACCTTCGCAGATGGCAGCAAAGAGAAATCTATTCCAGGTCAAGGAACTTACACGATTGCACCAGACGGAACTGTAACTTTCACTCCAGATAAACAGTTTGTTGGAAACCCAACTCCAGTCACAGTGAAACGTGTAGATAAGAACGGTACAGAGGTTACTGCGACTTATACACCAACAGTGACTAAGGTCACTCCTACAGGAACTGGCGCAACCAGCACAGGTCCTCAGGGTGTTCCACAAACCGGTACCCCAACTTTCCAAGGTGGTGACCCACTGGTTCCAATTGATGAAACAGTTGAACCAACCTTCGCAGATGGCAGCAAAGAGAAATCTATTCCAGGTCAAGGAACTTACACGATTGCACCAGATGGAACTGTAACCTTCACTCCAGACAAGCAGTTTGTAGGTAGTCCAGATCCAGTTACAGTGAAGCGTGTGGA
>NZ_JAUONR010000015.1:0-5242 GCF_030546305.1 Streptococcus sp. GP0011
AGCTAAGCGACTTCCATATCTCACAGGGGGCAACCCCCAACTACTTCCGGCGTTCTAGGGCTTAACTGCTGTGTTCGGCATGGGTACAGGTGTATCTCCTAGGCTATCGTCACTTAACTCTGAGTAATACCTACTCAAAATTGAATATCTATCAAATACCAAGAAAACCTCACACTTCGTATTCTCAGTTACTTTGGATAAGTCCTCGAGCTATTAGTATTAGTCCGCTACATGTGTCGCCACACTTCCACTTCTAACCTATCTACCTGATCATCTCTCAGGGCTCTTACTGATATAAAATCATGGGAAATCTCATCTTGAGGTGGGTTTCACACTTAGATGCTTTCAGCGTTTATCCCTTCCCTACATAGCTACCCAGCGATGCCTTTGGCAAGACAACTGGTACACCAGCGGTAAGTCCACTCTGGTCCTCTCGTACTAGGAGCAGATCCTCTCAAATTTCCTACGCCCGCGACGGATAGGGACCGAACTGTCTCACGACGTTCTGAACCCAGCTCGCGTGCCGCTTTAATGGGCGAACAGCCCAACCCTTGGGACCGACTACAGCCCCAGGATGCGACGAGCCGACATCGAGGTGCCAAACCTCCCCGTCGATGTGAACTCTTGGGGGAGATAAGCCTGTTATCCCCAGGGTAGCTTTTATCCGTTGAGCGATGGCCCTTCCATACGGAACCACCGGATCACTAAGCCCGACTTTCGTCCCTGCTCGAGTTGTAGCTCTCGCAGTCAAGCTCCCTTATACCTTTACACTCTGCGAATGATTTCCAACCATTCTGAGGGAACCTTTGGGCGCCTCCGTTACCTTTTAGGAGGCGACCGCCCCAGTCAAACTGCCCGTCAGACACTGTCTCCGATAGGGATAACCTATCCGGGTTAGAGTGGCCATAACACAAGGGTAGTATCCCAACAACGTCTCCTTCGAAACTGGCGTCCCGATCTCTTAGACTCCTACCTATCCTGTACATGTGGTACAGACACTCAATATCAAACTGCAGTAAAGCTCCATGGGGTCTTTCCGTCCTGTCGCGGGTAACCTGCATCTTCACAGGTACTAAAATTTCACCGAGTCTCTCGTTGAGACAGTGCCCAAATCATTACGCCTTTCGTGCGGGTCGGAACTTACCCGACAAGGAATTTCGCTACCTTAGGACCGTTATAGTTACGGCCGCCGTTTACTGGGGCTTCAATTCATACCTTCGGATTACTCCTAAGCACTCCTCTTAACCTTCCAGCACCGGGCAGGCGTCACCCCCTATACATCATCTTACGATTTAGCAGAGAGCTGTGTTTTTGATAAACAGTTGCTTGGGCCTATTCACTGCGGCTGACTTAAAGTCAGCACCCCTTCTCCCGAAGTTACGGGGTCATTTTGCCGAGTTCCTTAACGAGAGTTCTCTCGCTCACCTGAGGCTACTCGCCTCGACTACCTGTGTCGGTTTGCGGTACGGGTAGAGTATGTTTAAACGCTAGAAGCTTTTCTTGGCAGTGTGACGTCACTAACTTCGCTACTAAACTTCGCTCCCCATCACAGCTCAATGTTATAGAACTAAGCATTTAACTCAATTCACACCTCACTGCTTAGACAGACACTTCCATTCGTCTGCTTTAGTTAGCCTACTGCGTCCCTCCATCACTACATACTCTAGTACAGGAATATCAACCTGTTGTCCATCGGATACACCTTTCGGTCTCTCCTTAGGTCCCGACTAACCCAGGGCGGACGAGCCTTCCCCTGGAAACCTTAGTCTTACGGTGGACAGGATTCTCACCTGTCTTTCGCTACTCATACCGGCATTCTCACTTCTATGCGTTCCAGCACTCCTCACGGTATACCTTCTTCACACATAGAACGCTCTCCTACCATACCTATAAAGGTATCCACAGCTTCGGTAAATTGTTTTAGCCCCGGTACATTTTCGGCGCAGGGTCACTCGACTAGTGAGCTATTACGCACTCTTTGAATGAATAGCTGCTTCTAAGCTAACATCCTAGTTGTCTGTGCAACCCCACATCCTTTTCCACTTAACAATTATTTTGGGACCTTAGCTGGTGGTCTGGGCTGTTTCCCTTTCGACTACGGATCTTAGCACTCGCAGTCTGACTGCCGACCATAATTCATTGGCATTCGGAGTTTATCTGAGATTGGTAATCCGGGATGGACCCCTCACCCAAACAGTGCTCTACCTCCAAGAATCTTGATGTCGACGCTAGCCCTAAAGCTATTTCGGAGAGAACCAGCTATCTCCAAGTTCGTTTGGAATTTCTCCGCTACCCACAAGTCATCCAAGCACTTTTCAACGTGCCCTGGTTCGGTCCTCCAGTGCGTCTTACCGCACCTTCAACCTGCTCATGGGTAGGTCACATGGTTTCGGGTCTACGACATGATACTAAGGCGCCCTATTCAGACTCGGTTTCCCTGCGGCTCCGTCTCTTCAACTTAACCTCGCATCATATCGTAACTCGCCGGTTCATTCTACAAAAGGCACGCTCTCACCCATTAACGGGCTCGAACTTGTTGTAGGCACACGGTTTCAGGTTCTATTTCACTCCCCTCCCGGGGTGCTTTTCACCTTTCCCTCACGGTACTGGTTCACTATCGGTCACTAGGGAGTATTTAGGGTTGGGAGATGGTCCTCCCAGATTCCGACGGGATTTCACGTGTCCCGCCGTACTCAGGATACTGCTAGGTACAAAGACTATTTTAAATACGAGGCTGTTACTCTCTTTGGCTGATCTTCCCAAATCATTCTTCTATAATCTTTGAGTCCACATTGCAGTCCTACAACCCCGAAGAGTAAACTCTTCGGTTTGCCCTCCTGCCGTTTCGCTCGCCGCTACTAAGGCAATCGCTTTTGCTTTCTCTTCCTGCAGCTACTTAGATGTTTCAGTTCACTGCGTCTTCCTCCTCACATCCTTAACAGATGCGGGTAACAGGTAGTACCTGTTGGGTTCCCCCATTCGGAAATCCCTGGATCATCGCTTACTTACAGCTACCCAAGGCATATCGTCGTTTGTCACGTCCTTCTTCGGCTCCTAGTGCCAAGGCATCCACCGTGCGCCCTTATTAACTTAACCTTATTTTTTGACCTTTCAGTCATAAACTCTTTTAATACTACAGCGTTTCGGTTTATTTTCTTGTTACTATTTGATATAGATATTCAATTTTCAATGTGCATTACTTGGTGATCTCTCACCAATGGAGCCTAGCGGGATCGAACCGCTGACCTCCTGCGTGCAAAGCAGGCGCTCTCCCAGCTGAGCTAAGGCCCCACAAGACCTCTCAAGACTAAACAAGACCAATGTGCAGTTCCTTATCCTTAGAAAGGAGGTGATCCAGCCGCACCTTCCGATACGGCTACCTTGTTACGACTTCACCCCAATCATCTATCCCACCTTAGGCGGCTGGCTCCTAAAAGGTTACCTCACCGACTTCGGGTGTTACAAACTCTCGTGGTGTGACGGGCGGTGTGTACAAGGCCCGGGAACGTATTCACCGCGGCGTGCTGATCCGCGATTACTAGCGATTCCGACTTCATGTAGGCGAGTTGCAGCCTACAATCCGAACTGAGACTGGCTTTAAGAGATTAGCTTGCCGTCACCGGCTTGCGACTCGTTGTACCAGCCATTGTAGCACGTGTGTAGCCCAGGTCATAAGGGGCATGATGATTTGACGTCATCCCCACCTTCCTCCGGTTTATTACCGGCAGTCTCGCTAGAGTGCCCAACTGAATGATGGCAACTAACAATAGGGGTTGCGCTCGTTGCGGGACTTAACCCAACATCTCACGACACGAGCTGACGACAACCATGCACCACCTGTCACCTCTGTCCCGAAGGAAAACTCTATCTCTAGAGCGGTCAGAGGGATGTCAAGACCTGGTAAGGTTCTTCGCGTTGCTTCGAATTAAACCACATGCTCCACCGCTTGTGCGGGCCCCCGTCAATTCCTTTGAGTTTCAACCTTGCGGTCGTACTCCCCAGGCGGAGTGCTTAATGCGTTAGCTGCGGCACTAAACCCCGGAAAGGGTCTAACACCTAGCACTCATCGTTTACGGCGTGGACTACCAGGGTATCTAATCCTGTTTGCTCCCCACGCTTTCGAGCCTCAGCGTCAGTTACAAGCCAGAGAGCCGCTTTCGCCACCGGTGTTCCTCCATATATCTACGCATTTCACCGCTACACATGGAATTCCACTCTCCCCTCTTGCACTCAAGTTAAACAGTTTCCAAAGCGTACTATGGTTAAGCCACAGCCTTTAACTTCAGACTTATCTAACCGCCTGCGCTCGCTTTACGCCCAATAAATCCGGACAACGCTCGGGACCTACGTATTACCGCGGCTGCTGGCACGTAGTTAGCCGTCCCTTTCTGGTAAGATACCGTCACAGTGTGAACTTTCCACTCTCACACTCGTTCTTCTCTTACAACAGAGCTTTACGATCCGAAAACCTTCTTCACTCACGCGGCGTTGCTCGGTCAGACTTCCGTCCATTGCCGAAGATTCCCTACTGCTGCCTCCCGTAGGAGTCTGGGCCGTGTCTCAGTCCCAGTGTGGCCGATCACCCTCTCAGGTCGGCTATGTATCGTTGCCTTGGTGAGCCGTTACCTCACCAACTAGCTAATACAACGCAGGTCCATCTGGTAGTGATGCAATTGCACCTTTTAAGCAAATGTCATGCGACATCTACTCTTATGCGGTATTAGCTATCGTTTCCAATAGTTATCCCCCGCTACCAGGCAGGTTACCTACGCGTTACTCACCCGTTCGCAACTCATCCAGAAGAGCAAGCTCCTCCTTCAGCGTTCTACTTGCATGTATTAGGCACGCCGCCAGCGTTCGTCCTGAGCCAGGATCAAACTCTCATTAAAAGTTTGAGTTCTCACTCATTTCTGTCACTGACAGATTTATTGTTTTTTTCATTGTTCAGTACTATAACTTCAGTTATAGTGCCCTGCACATTGGTTCGTCTTGTTCAGTTTTCAAAGGTCTTTGTCTCTCACTCCTCTCGTGAGCGACAACTATATTAGTATATCACAGCTACCTGCCTCTGTCAACAGATTTTTTAAACTTTTTTCAAGTTTTTTTAACCGCAATACACCATAGTCCGTACGGGATTCGAACCCGTGTTACCGCCGTGAAAAGGCGGTGTCTTAACCCCTTGACCAACGGACCTGAGCTTTTCAACTCTTTCTATTATACCTACTTTTTTACCTTTGTCAAG
>NZ_JAUONR010000016.1:0-4207 GCF_030546305.1 Streptococcus sp. GP0011
TGGGGTATCAGAAATCTGACCCTTAGTATCTATACCATAAATCGTCAGTTTCTCTTCTCCCTTAGGAGCCATCCAGTGTAACACTTTGTCAAACCATTCCTCTGGGGTCACGTATTCCTCTTGAGGATTAAGAATCCAACCTTCTTCAGTTATTTTTTTCTCAATTTCAGGATATTCCTCAAAGAGGTTGATGTTGGTATCAATAACCTTGCCCTCCTCTTTAAAATCACTAGAAATACTGATGAGGTGATCCACTAAGTATCCCTTATCTTTTGCATACTGATCTAGTGTCGTATAATAAAAGTAAGGACCCGCTTCATAGATATCTGAACGCTTTTGATACTCTCCTTCTACTTTTCCGCTATCAATGTTTAAAACAAAGGTTTTCATAGTACCTTGTTTGTCTTTAACTTCTATATTGATGACGTTCTTGGGATTATTACGATAGGTGAAGATTCTGAAATCAATCGGAAAAAAACTGGCGTCATAGTCTTCGACTACTTTGTTTAGATCCACTTCTTTATCGGCTAAATCTTCTGTTCTATAGTCATAAAGACGAATCTTCCAATAATCTGATTTGGGCCTGTTTTTTCTATCGGTTAAATCAACTCCACCTTTACTTGTCATCACTTTCCGCTCGGTTGTATAAAGATAGGTACCATTCCCAAAAGAACCTCTACGCACTAAAACGAATTTTCGTTGATTCCCGAAAAAATATACGTTTTCTTTTACAGAATGGTATTCTTCAATGGAATACTCGACTTTTTCAGGTTCTTTAAATAATTGTTGGAATCCAACAGTACCTACTATAATGAAAGGGATAAGAATTAGGCTAGCTAACACAAATTGAAAAGCACGCTTATTTTTTAATATCTTCCTCATCGTATCAGTTTCCTCCTGCACCTACTCCATTTACATAACCTAAATAAGACCACTGTCGATAAGAATCTCGAGTGAAATAAGACGGATAATTTTCAGATGATTGAGGTTTATTAATAGCTGTTTCCGCATCCTTGAGTCCATTATACAACTTCTCAAAACCAATCCACTCTAGGCTGCGATTAGGATTGGGTTTCCCTCTCAAAAGAGCCTTCATATCCGCATCGTAATCACCACTTAATTCACTACGATCAATTGCTTCATCAAACTTGTTCAATACATCATATGGGTCCTGTCCATTACTAATGGCCGTCTCTGCAATGTAAGTTCGCAGACCATTTTTCTTTAGATCTTGTTGCTTCAGATAGGCTTCTACATCGTAGCTAGGACTGATATATTGAGAATTACTCTTAGATTGATCATCATTTGTGAAAGAAGTTCCGCCATATTGCCAAAATTCGGCCTCACTACTTTTCTTCAGATTTTTAATTTCTTTTTCGTAATTTTCACTTTTTTCAAAATAATCATAAATATTTTTTGCAATTTTTGTCAAGCCTTTAGCTTTATTACTATACTTGTGTTCCGGAATTTGATCTAATAAAACTGGTGAAGAAATCGCCTCCGCGCCATTGATAACCTTTTTAATATCCTTATCTGAACTCATACCAGCCTCAACAATCCCAATCATGACACCTGCAGGCGCATATAACTTACCAAGGTCTTTAACTGTATTTAGAACCGTTGAAGCAAAGAGCTTCGACTTTTCTGCATTCAAATCTTTGATCTTGTCACTGTTCTCTTGAATATTTAGTGCTGTTTTTTCATCAATGATTTCAGACTTAACATTTGTAGAAACAAAAGTTCTATTTAAAACTGTGAAAGAAAAGCCTTTCCCATCACTCCCTTTTGTTAATTTAAAACTACCTTCTTTAAATGAATGATTAGTGGAAAAAATTTGACTTTCGAAACCACCATTCGGTTTTGGAACTTGAAGACTTGTCTTCCCTTTCCCCATATCATTCATAGCAGTATACATAAAAAGACTGTTTAGTTTTTCATACCACTCTACTTTATTATTCAATGCCAAAACTGCTGCACGAACTTCGGCGCTATTTTTTCGATTGAAATACTCAGTATAAGCCTCTTTAGGAGATCCTGGTGGAGGAAACTCTGGCATCAGAGTATCCACCTGTACTTTATAACTGTTTCCTGTCGCTTCAGCTGCCGCAGACAACCTCAATGCATAGTCTTTTACGCTTTCTTTATCTCGTTGAGTTAAGGCTGCCATAAAAATTGATAGGTTAGGGACACTCCCATCTTCTTCAGCATGATGAACTTCATACATCAAACGCTCAACAATTATCTGCCCTACTCCTAGGCTAGAATCCTTTGTATTCACATTTGCTAAATCTGTAAAGAATGCTCTTTTATCAGTATAATCAGCCTCACTCAAAATTACTGTCATAATCTTTGCATCTGATTTGCTTTGTATCGCATCAAGATAATAAATCTTATCTGGAGTAAGAGTTTTGTTTTTAATAGAATCCATTACAACTTTGGGCGTAACCGCAATCTTTGCTTGAGCGACCTCAATATTATTTTTCAAATCCATTAGCCCAGAAAGTACGTCAAATAAGGTTGTGTTAAATGTATCATGAGCACTTTGAATTGTATTATGAGTTGCTTGACGACTATCTTTTGCACTTGTCAAACTTCCTTCCGCTGCTGTTTTTGTTGCTTCTAAGCTCTCATTTTCTATCCCAAGAGCTGTAGTTGCAGTATCCAGTAAAGATTGAAGATTTTTTATGGTATCTTTCACGGCATATAATTGACTATCTTCTCCTTCGCCAGTTAATTTAGTCCCTACCTCTTGCGTACCAGTTTCACTAGTCCAGGCCTCCTTATCAAACCCAGCATCACTAATGCTATTTTCAAAGTGTGAAATACTCCCTGAGAAATGCCTTATATACTGAGGAAATGTGTGAAATACTTGATTTTGTAAAGAATTTAAACGCTCAAAAAAGGCTGTCAGCGCAAGTGCTTCATCAGTATTATTCCCTGTCTTAGTATTAAATTGTCGTTCTGTTTCCTCAGATGCTGACTCAACATTTTTAGAAAACTCCTGAATTGCTTTTGCATACCGTTCTATTGCTGGTAAATCATATACTTTAATAACTTCACTCATATTTTCACTCCTTCGTAGCTAACAAGTCAATGCCTAAAAGGAACTTTCTTATTGCCAAATCACTCTTTTCTTCTTCTAATTCTTGAATTTTCTTAGAGACTTTTTCGGAAACATTATCAATTTTTGTATTAAAGTCTCGTTTAAGATTCTTCAAAAGTTCTTGCTCTGAAGTAGTTTGCTCTGAATATTTCTTTCCAGCTAGATTATAACCGCTTTTGATATTTTCATCACTTACCAATACATAACTAATCGTTGTCGGAAATGATGTTAAAGATTTTTTTATTTCAACAAATTTATCAATCTCTGTCGTTAAAGATGATATAGATTGATTTATTTCATTAATTTCTGCTTGTATCTCTGCTCTTCCCATTTCTTCCCTTTCTATACCATTAATACTTTCATTTTACTTGCTAACCCATCGGAAACATAGTAGTGTTCTTGTTCTTCTAATTGTGGCTCACGAACAGGTCTGTTGGTCACTGTCAGAACTGATTGATCACTTAAGCGAAGTGCTAAAATAGCCTGCTTATAAGAACGAGCAGTTTTTGAGACCACATCAATATGCTTGGTGATTAGTGGTGAACTCATTACAATTGAACCATATCCAGCTCGAGTTCCTTTATCTAGGACATAAGCCAATGTATCAAGCGCTTCTGAGTTTAATTCTACCACTAATTCGGTTAAATTGTAGATAACCACTGTTGCGACATGGTCTCGCTGTTTGCCTTCTAACCGTTCCTGAATCTTGAACTCCATCATATCTAAGCCTTCTAGATATTCCTCTGGACTTGCCAGAATCGTCACTCCTTCCATTTCAGGTAAGTTATGGTACTTCGGTGCCAAGACGATGACTTTCTGTTTCCCTTTGGCAATGTGTTTTACCAAGGCTGTCATCTGCTCTTCTTTATCTGTTAGGTAAAGAAGATTGCCTTTAGCCAGATTCCAAGTAACGGGCTCAACTGTCTCCATGTCAAGTCCTAATGGCACGAGGCCGTGTTCATAGGCAGTCTGCACGCTGGCTCGGCTATAGAAGTCTTTCTCTGTCAACTCCTCCGGCACCATCGGAATGGCACTTGGGCGTTGTCCTGTCCAGGCTTCTTGGAGGGAAGCCACTTCCT
Organism: Streptococcus sp. GP0011; assembly: GCF_030546305.1. Taxonomy (GTDB): domain Bacteria; phylum Bacillota; class Bacilli; order Lactobacillales; family Streptococcaceae; genus Streptococcus. Next base: position 4,183 of record NZ_JAUONR010000016.1, read on the forward strand.
GACGTAGGTTGTTGAGGACTTGGGT
>NZ_JAUONR010000017.1:0-1286 GCF_030546305.1 Streptococcus sp. GP0011
GGTGTGGTGGATGACCAAATCTGGTCCAACTCACGTTTCAAAATCGCCCTTAAGGTGGCGGACCGTTCGGACTCCAATGAAATGCTTCATACACCGGATGCGGCCGAAATCACCCAGACGGGACGTGCCTATCTGCAGGTCGGAAACAATGAAGTCTATGAGCTCTTCCAGTCAGCCTGGTCAGGCGCGGATTACCAGCCGGACAAGGACGATATGGGGATTGAGGACCATACCATCTACCTAATCAATGAATTGGGCCAATATGAGATCTTGAATGAAGACCTATCAGGCTTAGAAGATGTGGATGAGATTAAGGAAGTTCCGACAGAGTTGGATGCGATAGTGCACCATATCCAGCTCTTGTGTGAAGAACAAGAGATTCCTCCAGTACCACAGCCATGGTTGCCACCGCTCAAAGAGCGAATCGCACTAGACGAACTGGAAGAAGTGCAACCGACAGTAGCCTGGACACAAGAGAAACCACTCTCTGTCCTCTTGGGGATGGCGGATATCCCGCAGGCCCAGAAGCAGGAAGCTGTCTCTATCAATCTCTCCAAGGATGGTCATATCCTTCTCTACGGAAGTCCGGGTACAGGAAAGACCACCTTCCTTCAGACAGCTGGGATGGACTTGGCTCGCAAATTCAGTCCCAAGGCTCTTACCATGTACTTGATGGACTTTGGTACCAATGGTTTGGCTCCATTGTCCAAGCTTCCACAGGTGGCGGATACCATGCTTTTGGACCAAACAGAGAAGATCTCTAAATTTGTACGAATCATGGAGAGAGAACTCAACCGTCGTAAGAAACTCCTTGCGGACTATGGTGTTGGAACCTTGGAACTCTACCGTCAGGCCAGTGGTCAGGAAGAGCCGGCTATCGTCATCCTCTTAGATAGCTATGAGGCCTTCAAGGAAGAAGCCTATGAGGCGGAACTCTTCAAGCTCTTGGTGCGTATCTCTCGTGAAGGTCTCAGTATCGGGGTTCACCTCTTGGTGACAGCCGGTCGTCAGACCAACCTTCGTGCTCAACTTTACTCGAACTTCAAGCACCAGTTGAGCCTGCCACAGAATGAGGCAGGTGAAGTGCGGGCCATCGTGGGCTCTACGCCACTCGCTATGACTATGGAAGACATCAAGGGCCGTGCCCTTATGAAGCGGGAAGAAGTGGATGTGATCCAGCTGGCACTCTCAGTTTATGGAGCTAATGATACCCAAGTCCTCAACAACCTACGTCAGGAAGTGGCTTCCCTCCAAGAAGCCTGGACAGGACAACGCCCAAGTGCCAT
>NZ_JAUONR010000018.1:0-887 GCF_030546305.1 Streptococcus sp. GP0011
GGAGCCATGTTGATTTCCCCTCTTATGACATCGATTGTTGGACTAGGATTCGGTTTAGCTATTTTTGATACGCGTTTAATCAAGCAATCTTTAGAGGTTTTATTTACTCAAGTATTGGTCAGCTTGCTTGTTTCGACTCTGTATTTCTGGATTTCTCCCTTATCTTATGCAAGTAGCGAATTGATTGCACGAACCTCTCCAACCATTTGGGATGTTCTCATTGCTATTGCTGGTGGGATAGCAGGCGTAATTGGTTCAAGGAAAAAAGAAGCAAACAATATCGTGCCAGGAGTAGCTATTGCAACAGCTCTGATGCCACCTATCTGTACTGCAGGTTATGGTTTAGCTAATGGAAATGTACGATTTTTATTCGGGGCTCTCTATCTTTTCTTGATCAACTGTGTCTTCATCATGTTAACAAATATTGTTGGAACAAGAATTTTGATGAGGAAATCTCCCTTAAGTTCATTTAAAGAGCTAAACATTAAAATGAAAATTGGCTTGACATCCTTGATTGTATTATTGGTTCTTCCAGCCAGTTATTCAGCAGTCACTCTGTCGATAGAACAAGCCCGAAAAGAAGGAATCAAACAGTTTATAGCAAAAGAGTTCGCCAATCACACGGTCATTAATCAAGTCTACAAGTCAAGGAATAATGAATTGGTCTTGACGGTTGTTGGAGATCCGATTTCAGACGAAGAATTAGAAACGCTCCACCAAAAACAAGCCTCTTACGGTATTCAATCTGTTGAATTGAAAGTCAATCAAGTCCATAATTCGACAAAATTAGACAGTGATACGACCAAGGAATTTTATGAAACCATTAACAAGTATATCGATCAAAAACTCTCTGAAAAGGATTCACAAAAAGATCTCGTAAAAGAAAA
>NZ_JAUONR010000019.1:0-609 GCF_030546305.1 Streptococcus sp. GP0011
TGGGGTATCAGAAATCTGACCCTTAGTATCTATACCATAAATCGTCAGTTTCTCTTCTCCCTTAGGAGCCATCCAGTACAAAACTTTGTCAAACCATTCCTCTGGGGTCACGTATTCTTCTTGAGGAATAAGAGCCCAATCTCCTTCAGTTATTTTTTTCTCAATTTCAGGATATTCCTCAAAGAGGTTTATGTTGGTATCAACAACCTTGCCCGCCTCTTTAAAAGGCAAAGAACTTTCAATGAGCCGACCTACTACATACCCCTTATCTTCTGCATACTGATCCAGTGTCGTATAAAAATAGTAAGGACCCGCTTCATAGATATCTGAACGCTCTTGATACTCTCCTTCTACTTTTCCACTATCAATGTTTAAAACTACGGTTTTCATATCACCTTGATTATCTTTGACTTCTATATTGATGGTGCTTTTAGGATTATCACGATAGGTAAGAATCTTGAAATCAATCGGAAAAAAACTGGCGTCATAGTCTGCGACCACTTTGTTTAGATCTACTTCTTTAACGGCTAAGTCTTCTGTTCTATAGTCATAAAGACGAATCTTCCAATAATCTGATTTGGGCCTGTTTTTTCTATCGGTTAAATCAAC
>NZ_JAUONR010000020.1:0-571 GCF_030546305.1 Streptococcus sp. GP0011
ACAAAAGAAAACCACCTGAAATAAATTCAGGTGATTTGTGTAATTATGGAAAATCACTATATTGACTCTCTGCGATTTCAACCATTTTTCTACGATTGTGGCGTTCTTGGGAATTTTTCCCGCCTTGGATATATCGTTCTCTACGTTCTGCTCGTGACTCAGGAGCTTTAATATAGATACCTCCATCAATTGCCGCAGCTAAAGCGGCTTCTGTTGCCGCAAAAGCATCTGCTACACTATCTAAATACTGATCAAGCGAATCAACCGTTGTTACTAAGCTCTCCATTGTTGCTTTGGTTCGCTTAACACAGTCTTCAAAATTACCTGTCACTGGCGCATCAATCAGCGAGCGAATGTCATCCGGTATTTCATTAGTAGATGCGTTGATACTCGCTTTTATACTCTTTATTCTCTCAGGATCAATTCGTTTCATTTATATTCCCTTCTGATCGTTGTTTTTGAACCCAGGCTTGATATTCTGCATAAGTCGTGAGTGGGGTATCAGAAATCTGACCCTTAGTATCTATACCATAAATCGTCAGTTTCTCTTCTCCCTTAGGAGCCATCCAGT
>NZ_JAUONR010000006.1:0-129769 GCF_030546305.1 Streptococcus sp. GP0011
GGTGTCTTAACCCCTTGACCAACGGACCTGAGCTTTTCAACTCTTTCTATTATACCTACTTTTTTACCTTTGTCAAGGACTTTTTTCAGTGAAGTTAATTTTTTCTTTTCTTCACTAATTTAACCACTGCTTCTGTCCGTGCAGTGTGGGGAAACATATCGACCGACTGGATATACTGGAGGTCATAGACTTTTACTAGTTTAACCAAATCTCGCGCTAAGGTCGAAACATTGCAGGATACATAGACCATTTTGTCTGGAACATAGGTTAGGATCGTATCTAATAACTTGTCATCTAAACCCGTTCGAGGAGGGTCAACTATCAAGGCATCCGCTCGGTAGCCATCACATTAGAACATAAAAGAGAGGTTGAACCTCTCTAAATTTATTTTTCTTCACTCATTTTTGATTTTACTTCATCATAAGATAGTGCATGGGATTCCTCTTCTACTGTCTCAGGCATTTTCCCTGTTTCGTAAAGAGATTTAATCTGTGTACTATCTAATGTTTCGTATTTCAACAATGCTTCTGCAATCAACTTATGAGTTTCACGATTTGATTGGATGATTTCAGCTGCTTTGTTTCGTGCCTCATTTAATAATGAACGAACTTCCTCGTCAATCTCATAGGCTGTTTGTTCTGAAATTGATTTTTGAGGACTTTGTGCACCAAACATAGCATGATTACCTTCGTATTGAACTGGGCCAAGTTTTTCACTCATACCGTATTCAGTGACCATTGCACGCGCCATCTGTGTAGCTTGTTCAAAGTCATTTGAAGCTCCTGTCGTTTGGACATTAAAGATAATCTCTTCAGCTACACGACCACCCATCAAACCTGCTAATTGTTCTTTCATGTCTTCCTTAGATAGAAGCATTTGATCCTCTTTCGGAAGCGCAATCATGTAACCACCTGCACGTCCACGTGGTACAATGGTAACTTTATGAACAACACGGGCATTTGACAAGACTAAACCAACAATAGTATGTCCAGCCTCATGATAAGCAACCAATTCCCGTTCTCTTTGTGATACTGTTTTATCCTTCTTAGATGGTCCAGCAATCACTCTGTCTTCTGCCTCATCAATATCTGAAGCATCAATGACTGACTTGTTGCGACGGGCTGCAACCAAGGCTGCCTCATTTAGAACATTTTCCAAGTCAGCTCCCACAAAACCTGGAGTTTGTTGGGCAACTAGTTTCAAATCCACATCGTCTGCCAGAGGTTTATTTTTAGCGTGAACTTTCAAGATTGCTTCACGACCTTTAACATCAGGGCGACCAACTAAGACTTTTCTATCAAAACGTCCTGGACGGAGAAGAGCTGGATCTAGAACATCTGAACGGTTCGTCGCAGCGATAACAATAATTCCTTCATTTCCCTCAAAACCATCCATCTCAATCAAGAGTTGGTTCAAGGTTTGTTCACGTTCATCATTACCTCCACCAAGACCGACACCACGTTGGCGACCAACGGCATCAATTTCATCGATAAAGATGATGGCTGGCGCTGCTTTTTTTGCATCCTCAAAAAGTGAACGAACTCGGCTAGCCCCAACTCCGACAAACATTTCTACAAAGTCCGATCCTGAGATGCTAAAGAATGGAACTCCTGCTTCTCCAGCAACCGCCTTAGCAAGTAAGGTCTTACCTGTTCCCGGAGGTCCCTCTAAAAGAACACCCGCAGGAATACGCGCACCAAGTTTGGTAAATCGTTTTGGATCTTTTAGGAATTCAACAACTTCAACTAATTCTTGTTTTTCTTCCTCGGCACCTGCAACATCTGAAAATCGTACCTTGATATCTTCTTTGTTAGCAGCTTTGGCCTTGCTACGTCCAAAACTCATTGGATTTCGGCCACTATTTCCTCCCATATTTCCCATCATAGAGAATAGGAAGAAGAAGAGAATAGCAAATGGGACAACAGACACAAGGATATTGATCCACATACCGCTTGAACTCTCATGTTTGACTGTTACTTCTGCCTGATGTTCAGAAGCAAGTTTTTGCAATTCTGACACTGTTGAATCAGACGGAAGGATAGTACTTGAGAATCTTTCTACTGTTGTAGCTGTAGGAGGGAAAAATTGAATTCCTGTTTCTTCTTTACTAGTCTTAGGATTTTTATAAATACCAGACACTTCAATAATGCTACCATTTGGCTGATAGGTTAATTCTTTTACATTGTCTGCTGTAATTTCTTTTACCAATTCTGTATAGTTAATTTTTTCGCTTCGTCCAGCAGTATTTCCAGAGTAAAAATACTGGAATCCTGTCACAAGGAAGAAGATAATTAACAAGTATAGAAATGGATTTCTAACTAAACCATTATTTTGTTTTTTCATTAAAGATAGATCTTTCTAATTTGAATAAACTTCTTCTTTCAATACTCCGACATAAGGAAGGTTACGATAATTTTCTTTATAATCTAGACCATAACCTACTACAAACTCATTTGGAATAGTAAAACAAGTATAATCCGCCTCAATTTCAACAACGCGTCCATCTGGTTTGTCCAACAAAGTCGCGATTTTAACAGAAGCTGCTTCTCTTGCAATAAACATATCTCTCAAATTCTTCAAAGTTTGACCTGTATCGATGATATCCTCTACAAATAAGACATGTCTTCCTTTGATATCTTGAGTCACGTCTTGCTTGATATTGATGACACCACTACTTGCTGTTCCACCATGGTAACTAGATACCATCATGAAGTCCATCTCAATATGCGTATCAATATGTTTGACCAATTCAGCCATAAAAGGAATCGATCCTTTTAGAATTCCAATAAGAATTGGATTTTCCCCCTCATATTCTTTTGTTAATTGTGCACCTAGCTTTTTAGCTGCTTCTGTAATTTCATCATGTGAAACGAGGATTTTTTTAATATCGTGTTCTAACATCTTTTTACCTATCTATTTTTTCTATATAAATTACAGTGTTCATTATATCATTTTTCGTGTTTTTACTCAAATCACTGGTCGCAATTCCTAAAATTGAGACAATTTCTCCAAATTGCTCAATAATAGGGATTGTTTTTCGTTTTTCAATAGGGATTTTCAAATCTATAAATAAACGTCTCAGTTTCTTTCGATGACCATTTAGGATAATAATATCGCCAGGTTTTCGACATCTAATATGTACAGATGTTTCCCGTGAAACTGTTACTTTTTGAACAAAATCCCCTTCAATAGGGATACCAAAGGAAAATAAATAGCCCATATATCGAACTTGATTTTGATAGTGTAACACAAGTTCATCTTCCTTTTCATCAGCCTGTGGACTGATTTTGCAAACTCGAAAATTCTGATACTCCTTTATCAATTCATAACCATTTTTAAGAGAATGGCGATACTGGCTTTTCCTTGCTAAAATCTGTTGAAGTTCAGCAAACTGAGCCTTTGTCAGATTTAAGTCTGGAAATTGATTAAGATAGTTCTGGAGCAATATTCCTTGAGTTTGTTGAGAGTATGAAAATAGCTCATTCAAATCTTCCACATCAATTTGTTTCGAAAGCTCCGTTATTGTTGCTTGGTAATCTGAAATTTCCCTTCCTAAATCTAAAAGGGCGGATTTAAGACGAGGATTTTCTTTTTCAAGCTCTGGTATATACCTATTCCGAATGCGATTGCGAAAATAGGTATTTTCCTGATTTGTTTGATCTTCGAAATGAAAAATTGGTGGAAAATCCTTTTTATGAAAAGGCAACAATGGACGAATGATTTCAATTTCATCAACTACTTGACTTTCTTTTATTCCTGTTAAATGACCTAGTCTACTACCTCGAATCAAGCGCATCAAAATCGTTTCAACTTGATCATCTGCATGGTGGGCAGTAACCAAGGCAGTTGCTCCAACCTCTTTCATGATTTTCCTAAAAAAATCATAACGAAACTTTCGAGCACGCGCTTCTGAAAAGTCTCCTGAAAAGCTTGTGATATAAATAGGAAGTTCAGCTACATCAGCTAACTTCCTTAGTTCATTTTCCTCCCAGTCAGACTCCCTTCTCTGCTTGTGATTGACATGTGCTAAAATCAACTCAATTTCTAACTCATTTTGATAAGTAGACAATAGCTGGAATAAAAACATTGAATCCAGTCCGCCAGACAAAGCTAACACGACTTTCGAATGTTTTTTGAAATACTCTTTTTGGAGAAAATGATTTAAAAAATCCTGGTCCCTCATTTTAGAACCTCATAGACATCCTTAGCTATCTTAGCAATAGTATCATAATCAGAATTTTTGGTGAAAATGGAAAGAACGAAAGGAGAATCCGTATAAACAATGGCAGTGTCATGTTTAAACTCGTCGGCATCTCCAATTTTATGAGCTACCTTAACCGAAACACCTTTTGCGATTCGTTGGTTGTCAAAATCAGTCTTGCTCAGAGACTCTAAGACAAAACCATTCTGATTATAAATAGCTTCCATGACTTTTCCAGCCATTTTTGAAGAAGTCAATTTATCATTCACATCCCAATCTTCGCCCATAATGGTGGACATTTTTTCTTTGAAAGCCCCGTCAGATTGATTGGTCACGTAATAACCTAAAATATTATGAGCAACATTATCAGACTCTTTTGTTACCTTGGTAATTAACTGTTGAAGACTGTATTCTTTGTTATCTTCTTTTTTAGGTAAGCTACCACTACCTTCTGGTTTATAGGACCCAGGGAAACTATTTACTTCTGAGATATACTTGAAGCTACTGTCTAGCGTATACTCTCCTTGATTTATCTTATCTTGAGCATAATAAAGATAGGCTAGTTTCAAGATGCTAGCTGCATAAAGTTTGCTGTCTTCATTCACCCCAGCCTCTTTACCTGTAGTCAGTTGTTTAACATAAATAGAATAATTTTCATTCTGATAGTTGCTTGATAAAACTTCTTGAACCTTCTGGATGCGATTGTCTTCTTCTGAGGTGAACTCTTTTGATACCCACCCAACTTGATCGATATGAAGAAATTCTTGTCCCTCAGCAAAGAGAGCTCTATCCACCGTTACGCGTTGATAGGGAGAGAGGGATGAAGAAATTTCTTTAGTGTCATAAGGGCTGTTATAGATAACAAACCCTGGCTCCAACCATACTTGTCTATTTTGAGTTTGAACTTGACTTTGATCATAGACCAAGCGCTTATCTGCAAGGATAAACTGGTGATTATCTAATTTAAAAACAGGAACACCTTGTCTATTCAAACACCATTCTACGATTTTAAAGGTGGTTCCAGGAGTTAATTTACCAGACTCCTTGACAAGATCCTCATTAGCATAGACTGCTGTTTCTCCATATACCATTGGGGATTTCAGAGTTTCTTTATAGTAGAATCCATAATCAGACTCAGTTAGATAATAAATTTCTTGCGAAGAGTAAGGAAGCTGTTTTTCTGTGCTAACTACTCTTGAGGTTATGATAAAAGCAGGTAGCAATAAAACTACTAAGAACTTACGCATTCTTCTCTTCCCTTTCTTCTTGTAATCGTAATAAATGGTTTTTAGCTGCCAATTCCTCTAATTTTTCATCTGATAAACTTAGAAATTGCTCAACAACTTCCAATAAATTTTCCATGACATTACCTCGGAAGCAAATCAGGAATTGTGTAAATTGCTTCTCGTTTCTTTGAGTAATAGTACTTGGCGCGTGCATATTTTGCTACATAGTCTTCATCTTTCAACTTTGCAGCAAAAGCAGATTCCTTATCCTTTTCGTCACTAAGATTTTGGTACTGCTCTTTCAACTCTGTCAATTGCTGACGGCGTTGCAGTAACTGATCATAGCTTTGAGCCAAGTTATAAGTTGGTAAAATAAACAACAAGATCATCAAAATAAGGACCCAACCCATAAAACGATTTCGTTTTTGTCTCTCCTTCATCAGGTAACGACGACGTTGATGTTCATTTTGAATAAAAGAATTATTCATCTGTACAATATTTTTAGACATTTTCTTCTACCCGTGTTTCACTGAGAATTTCATACATGCCTGCTGCGTCTTCTTTTTTTGTACTATCTTTCATTTCTAGTACTTTAACAAGCAACAACTTATTTCCAAAGCGAATTTCAACTTGGTCATCAACTTTCAAATCCGTTGAACTTTTGGCCAAGATTCCGTTCACCTTGATTCTACCTTTATCTGCTACTTCTTTTGCGACTGTGCGGCGCTTAATAATTCGTGATACTTTTAAATACTTGTCTAATCTCATTTTTATTACCTCAAATTATTATTGTACCATTTTTATCCTTTTTATAGAAGAAAAATGTTAAATGAGATTTGCTTCCTTTGATTCTTTTATCTCTAATAAACTTTCTCCAAAAATCAGCAAACCTTCTAAAATTTCATAATCCTTCTTGTTTCGGACATCGAATACAACTTCCATTAATCCCTTATTCTCAGCTATGGCTGCTTTTAAGTTCGTTGCGGATAAGGCTTTAAAATAATCTTGAGCCAAGAATAGTCGTTGAGTGACTTTTTCAAATTGAACTGTAATCTTATTTTCTTTTCTTTCCACACGTTCTACAAATACCTTGTCAAAATATGACTTGACCAAACCAATCTCTAAAAGGTATGCTACTACGTCTGGGTATTCTCCAAAGCGGTCCATCAACTCTTCTTGTAGTTCTTCATAGTTGACACGATTGTCAATTTGACGAATTTTCTTGTAAATTTCAATCTTATGTCGTTGGTCAGAAATATAAGTATCAGGAAGATAAGCATCAATTTGTAAAATCAACTCAGCATTTCCTTTGATTCTTTTATTCCCATTACCGTTCCGTTTAGCAATAGCTTCCTCTAATAACTGTGAATACAATTCAAAACCAACAGAATCAATGAAACCAGACTGCGATTTTCCTAGGAGATTTCCTGCTCCACGAATCGAAAGATCTCGCATCGCAATCTTAAATCCTGAGCCTAATTCTGTAAATCCCTTAATCGCTTCTAATCTCTTTTCAGAGACTTCACTGATTGATTTTTCTGGACGATACATGAGATAGGCATAAGCAATACGATTACTACGACCGACTCTTCCTCTTAATTGATACAAGGTTGACAAACCCATATGGTCTGCATTTTCAATAAATAAGGTATTGGCATTTGGAATATCTACCCCTGTCTCAATAATAGTAGTCGTCACCAAAATATCATACTGACCTTCAATGAAATCAAGTAGAGTATTTTCCAACTGAATTTCACTCATTTGTCCATGAACATACCCAATCGAAGCCTCTGGAATCAACTCCTGTAATTCCGAAACCTTCTGGTCAATCGTGTCAACCTTATTGTAAAGATAGTAAATTTGACCTCCACGCTCCATTTCACGCAAGACAGCATCACGAATGACACTATCATTCTTCTCTAATACATAGGTTTGAACAGGATAGCGATTGGTTGGAGGAGTTTCAATAACAGACAAATCTCGGATTCCCAGCATAGACATGTGGAGAGTACGAGGGATTGGCGTTGCTGTCAAGGTTAGAACATCTACTTGTTTTTTCAGTTCTTTCAAAGTTTCCTTATGCTTGACACCAAATCGTTGTTCCTCATCAATAATCATCAATCCCAAATCTGAAAACACAACATCTTTTGACAAAACACGATGCGTTCCAATCAAAATATCGACTTGACCATTCTTTAGTTTTTCAAGTGTTTCTGCCTGCTCTTTTTTACTTCTAAAGCGACTCAACACATCAATATTAACAGCAAAATTTTGGAATCGTTCCTTAAAATTCGTATAGTGCTGTTGCGCTAAAACCGTCGTTGGAACTAGAACGACCACCTGTTTGTGATCATTGACTGCCTTAAAAGCAGCACGCATTGCAACCTCAGTCTTCCCAAAACCAACATCTCCAACCAAAAGTCGATCCATGGGATGAGAATCCTGCATATCTCTCTTGATTTCCTCAATACTGCGAAGTTGATCATCCGTTTCAACATAAGGGAAGGCATCATCAAAAGCATGTTGCTCATCATCATCAGCTGAGAAAGCAAATCCCTTCAACTGACTACGCTCAGAATAAAGCTTAATTAAATCGTCAGCTATATCCTCTACCTGGTTCTTAACTTTTTGCTTGGCCTTTTTGAAATGACCATCATTTAATTTATTAAGTTTTGGAGCTTTTCCATCACTTGAAACATATTTTGACAGTAACTGAATCTGCTCTACTGGGATGGAGATTTGATCCCCATTTTGATATTGAACACTGACATAATCACGGTGAATCCCTTTGATTTCAATTGTTTCAATTCCTAGATATTGACCAATTCCATGGATATGGTGAACAACGTAGTCCCCTTTTTCAAGTTCATTATAATCTTTCAATCGCTCCGCATTTGACACATGTTGTCTTCTAAAACGACGTTTTAATTTCTTTTGAAAAATCTCATGTTCAGTAATCAAGAGAATTTTTTCATCTACAAAGTGAAAACCATGTCTTAGATTACCCTCAATCAAGTTTACAGATTCTTTACAGATACTTGACTTATCTCTGGAATCCAATTTGATCTGATATTCCTCTAAAACATCTTCCAACGTCTTACTTCCCATTGAATTGCTAGACTGCAAAATAATAGTGTAGTTCATTTTTTTGTATCGCTCAATTTCTTCTTTTAAAAATGAAAATTGATTGAAAAACTCTTGCATGGGGTATTGATTAAATTGATAAATGTGATCAAACTTAAGATTTCCTAAGCCCTTTTGCAGATTGGAGAAAAAGGTAACTGGACTTTGTTTTTTATAGGTTTGCTCTGTATCTGCAAAATACTGCATCCCAGAAAATGATTTACCATTCTGTAAATCTTCTGTAAAGTATTGTGCTAATTCTCTTTCAAAGGATTCATACTGATTCATCAATTTTTGATAGTCATCAAAGAATACTGGTGTATCTTTTTCAATATAATCAAATACAGTCCATGTTTCATCGTAACATAAGGACAAAAACTTTCGACTATCTGAATGTACTTGTTTTTGATGAAAACTTGACAAAATCTCTTCCAAATATGATTTTAAAATTGGTGATAGAGTCTTTGAAATTTGCTTTTCTAAAGCTGACTGTCCTCGTTGATAATCTTTTTCTCTCAAAAGTATGTCGCTAGCTGGAAAGATAGTGAGGTTTATCTGATTTTCTTTCGATAATTGTGTTTCGACTTCAAAAGTACGAATACCATCTACTTCATCGCCAAAAAACTCGATTCGGAAAGGTTCTAACTGAGACATCTCAAAAATATCTAAAATATCTCCTCGAATACTAAACTCACCTTGTGTCCGTACTTGAGTAACTTTTCGATAGCCAATTTCCTTTAACTGGTGAAGTAGCTCGTGTTGGTCATATTCTTCGCCAACTGCAATTTTTATAGTACTTTCTTTAAATCTAGTCGGAGAGGGTAAAATTAACCGACTCGCTGCGATATTACAAACTAAAATCCCTTTCTTAGACGGATCACTCAAAAAACGCAAGGCCTCAACCCGCGAAATGATTTTTTCTTGTGAAGACATCAAAAACTCTACCATAGGAGAGTCATCAACCAAAAATGGATAGACAAGTTCCTCTCCTAAGAGAGAAAGAAGATCACTGATAATTCGTTCTGCTTCTCCATAAGTTGAAGTCAGTAACACAATCTTATTTTCTTTTTCTAGACTGCTTGCAATTGCAATAGCCTTGGTAGACGTTGATAAACCAAGTATTAGTTGTCTTTTCTTATCTATCAGATTTTGATGCCATTTTTTTATCTGGTCATTTTCTGAGAATAAATCTAATAAAGTCACCATTTAGCCGTTATACCTCTGCATTGTTTTCTCAAAGTTTTTCTCTTGTAAATAGTAGTTTACAGCATCGTCAACCTTGTCAATGGACTGTAAAATACCCACATAGTCATCCTGATCAAACTTACTTAAAACATGATGAACAACGGACATGCCTTTTTTAGGTCTTCCAATACCTATTTTAACACGGTTAAATATCTGAGTACCTATATGTTGAATAATAGACTTGATACCATTATGACCACCAGCTGACCCCTTTGCTCTTAAACGAATTTTCCCAACTTCCATGTCAAGATCGTCGTAAATAACGAGTAAATCTTCAATATCCAAACCATAGTAAGTCAATAAAGCATGAACCGCTTTTCCACTTTCGTTCATAAATGTTGTTGGTTTGACGAGATAAATTTTTTCTCCATTGAAGAAAAAAGAAGCTAGGTCAGCTTGAAATATCTTGTCATGTGTAAAGGTGACATTTTGTTTTTTAGCCAATTGGTCAATCAACATAAATCCAACGTTGTGCTTGGTTTCAAAATATTTATCCCCTGGATTTCCCAATCCTACAAGTAATTTGGTCATTTATTTTTCCTTTCAAAAGCCAAAAGGGTTGGAATTTTTTTCCAACCTAATTGACACTATTTATTAAATATTATTAAACGTTAAAGCGGAATTCCATGATATCGCCATCTTGAACGATATATTCTTTTCCTTCTTCACGCAAGCGCCCAGCTTCTTTTACAGCCTTTTCAGATCCATATTTCACTAGATCCTCATATGACATTGTTACTGCACGAATAAACCCTTTTTCAAAGTCTGAGTGGATAATACCAGCTGCTTGAGGAGCTTTCATCCCTCGCTTAAAGGTCCAAGCACGGACTTCTTTTTCACCAGCTGTGAAGTAAGTTCCAAGCCCAAGCAAGTGATAGGCTGCACGAGTCAACTTGTCAACGCCTGATTCTGTCAAGCCAAGTGCTTCAAGAAACTCTTGCTTATCCTCATCGTCTAACTCAGAAATTTCTTCCTCAGCACGCGCGGAAATAACGACTACTTCAGCATTTTCTGTCGCTGCAAATTCACGAATTTTCTTCACATATTCGATAGAATCTGGGTCTCCAACAACATCCTCATCCACATTAGCAACATAAAGAACTGGTTTAGTGGTCAAAAGGAAGAGACCTTTGACAACCTTTTGTTCTTCATCTGTAAATTCAATAGTACGTGCTGATTTTCCATCTTCAAGGACAGGTTTGATTTTTTGAAGAACGTTGAATTCTGCAACTGATTCTTTATCTTTTTGCGTACGTGCCATCTTTTCTACACGCGCATAGCGTTTATTAACTGATTCTAAGTCAGCAAGAATCAACTCCAAGTTAATGGTATCAATATCTGCAAGTGGATCCACAAAGGCGTCTTCACGTCCTTGCTCACGCATAACATTTTCATCATCAAATGCACGCACAACATGAACAATCGCATCTACTTCACGGATGTTAGCCAAGAATTTATTTCCTAGCCCTTCTCCTTTTGATGCTCCTTTTACAATCCCTGCAATATCTGTAAATTCAAAGGTTGTTGGAACTGTCTTTTTAGGTGTAATCATTTCCGTTAGTTTTTGTAGGCGTTCATCTGGAACTTCCACCATCCCAACGTTTGGATCAATAGTCGCAAATGGGTAGTTTGCCGCCTCTGCTCCTGCTTTTGTAATTGCATTAAAAAGGGTTGATTTACCAACGTTTGGCAAACCAACGATACCTGCTGTTAAAGCCATAGTTTCTCATTCTCCGTTCTCATTTCAATCCCTAACATTATAACACAAAAAGGGAAAACTTGCTAACCCTCTAACTAAGGGTTCTTAGTCAATAATCTTATTCATTTTTCGTTCAAAATCATAGCGACTCATCATGACAAGGTGGTCACAATTGCTACATTTGATTTTGATATCTGCCCCTACGCGTGTAATTTCCCAACGATTAGCTTTTTTTCCTGTTGATTTAATTGTGCAAGCATGTGGTTTTTTCATCTCAACAAAATTTCCAACTTGATACATACTACTCTCCTTTTCTTTTTTGATTATATCATAAAAGAGGCGAGCCAGGCTCAACCTCTTTAACTTAATTTGTACGAACTGGTGTGATGAGCTGTATGAAGTCTTCGTCAGTATCTGCTGGCACAAGAGTAAATGGACGAACAGCTGAGATAAAGCTAATAGTTACCTTTTCGCTATTTAAAGCCTTGAGAGAATCAATCAAGTAAGTTGGGTTGAAACTAATAGTTAAATCATCACCAGTCACCTGTTCCGTATCGATTTCTTCGTTTACTTTACCAACTTCTGGAGAGTGAACATGGGCGCTAACAACTCCACCTTTAATTTCAAGCTTCACAGTACCATTTTGAGTCGCACTTGATAAGAGACGTGCACGCTCCATAGATTGACGCAAATTAACCACATCAAAAGTAATTGTAGTGTTAAAGTCTGTTGGAATCAAACGATCCGTATCAGGATAGTTCCCTTCTAGGAGACGAGTGTAGAAGCTAATATTTTCGCTTCTAAAGAGGATTTGATTATTTGCAAAGAAAATCTCTACAGTTTCAATATCATCTGTAAATACCGCTGAAAATTCGCGGAGAGAACGACTAGGAATTACCACATCGAAATCATCTCCATTTTTTTCAAGAGTCAATTTCTTCTGGCTAAGGCGGTGTGAGTCTGTCGCAACTGTTTTTAGTTCCTTGTGTTGGCTCAATACAAAATGAACACCTGTTAAGATGGGACGACTTTCTTGCGTACTTGCAGCAAATGCTGTTTCATTGATAATTTTCTTGAGCAGTTTTGTTTCAAGAACCAAAGGAGTGCTTGCTGAAATTTCTTGGATTCGTGGGTACTGTTCGCTATCTTTTCCTTTTAGGGTAATTTCTGATTTCCCACTGGTTAAGACAATTTGTTTTTGTTCAATCTCTTTGAAATCTAGCGTTACATCTGGAAGACTAGATACAACATTGATAAAGAAAGAAGCTTCAAGAAGAATCGAACCCAAAGAAGTGATCAAAAGACCAGTATCCTCATTCTTTTGAGAAATGAAATTTTCAATAGAAATTTGACCGTTTGAGCCAATTAAAGTAATCCCTTCATTGGTAACGTCAATTTTGATTGTTGATAAAATTGGAATAGCATTTTTAGAGCTTATTGCTCGTTTTGTGGTATTTAAGGCTTGTAGAAATAAATTTTTATTAATTGAAAAATGAATCATGGATTCTCCTTTATTTATTTTTAGTATTAGAAAGTTAATAGTAATAATAGAGTTTGTGAATTCTGTGGAAAACTGAGTGCTATTTAGTAAACTTAAGCTTCTAAGCTTGTTTAAAAAATGTGGATAAAAAAGATAAGAAAGGAAAATTTATCCACAAGCTACTTAATTTTCTTTTTGATTGCTTCTATTTCTAAACGTAAATTATCGTCTTCGTCAATCAATGATTTAATTTTAGCATGGGCATGAATAACGGTGGTGTGATCCTTTCCGCCAAATTCTTTTCCGATTTTCGGAAGACTGTTATCTGTCAGTTCTCTAGCTAGGTACATGGCAACTTGACGCGCTAAAACGATGTTTTGAACTCGTCTCGTCCCCTTCATTTCTTTAACACTCACTCCATAAAAATTACCAACTTCAGTTTGGATTTTCTCAATTGGAATAACAAGTATCTGGCGGGCGTCTTGCTTACGTGCTCTAATAGCTTCCGCAGCAATATCAATAGTAATATCCTTAATCTTCTTCACTCTGGCAATTAAAGTGATATCGTTGATTGCTCCTTCCAATTCTCGAACATTTGAATCAAATTGGCCAGCCAAGTATTCTAGAGTATCACTTTGGAAATGGTAATCCAAGTGCTCTGTTTTACTTTGAAGAATGGCGATACGTGTCTCAAAGTCAGGAGGAGTGATATTTTGCGTCAATCCCCAGCTAAAGCGTGTGACAAGTCTCTCTTCAAGTCCTTCTAGGTGTTTAGGACTTCGATCACTGGTTAGGACAATCTGTTTCTGCTTATCATGAAGAGCATTGAAGGTATTGAAAAATTCTTCCTGGGTCGCGACTTTTTTGCCACTGAGAGATTGGATATCATCGATCAATAAGAGATCAAGGCTACGGTAAGTCTTTTTGAACTTTTCCATTTCCCCAAGTCGCAAGTGTTCAAGAAAGTCATTGATAAAACTTTCGGCAGGAATGTACTTGACACGCGCATCAGGAATATTTTTCAAAATCTCATTTCCAATCGCATTGAGTAAGTGAGTCTTTCCAAGACCAGGTCCTCCATAGATGAAAAGAGGATTATAAGTCAGAGCTAAATCTTCAGATACAGCTAGTGCAGCAGACACCGCCCAAACATTACCATCACCTTGAATAAAGTTATCAAAGGTATATTTTTCTTTTAACCCTGTTTCGGAATAGGGAATCGTTGGTAGTGCAGGTGTGTAATCGTAAGTAGAGACACTATTCGTATCATTTACTTGAGGAGATTCTGTACTCTGAGGTTTAGTGAAAATATAGTGAGGTTTGATTTCAGAATCATAAATTTCAAAACCAGCAGCAATGATAATATCTTTTAATTGCTTTTCCCACACCATTTCCATCTCTGATCTCGGTAGAAATATAGTAGCTGTATTTTCTTCTACTTTGATGAGTTCAGCAGGTGTAGCATAGAAATCATACATAGATCGAGTCAATCTTTCTTGAGCAAATTCTAAAATACGATTCCAAAATTGCTTTTCTTTCAACTAGTTTTCCTCCTTTACTATGATTTTAGTAGTTTAGTGCTAGACTTATTTTACCATAGATAGTAGGATTTTTCCACAGATTGGGGAAAAGAATCCACAATGTTAGCAGTGTTTATCCACAGGTTGGGGATAAATAGAAAAATCCTTGATTTAGTAGGCTTTTTGATAAAAAAAATGGTGGATAAATTTGTGGGTTGAGAAAATAAAAGAACAGCCTTATTTCAGGCTGTTAATAATTCTATCGTATTCTTCTTGACTTGAAAAGGAGATAATAATCTTTCCGGTATCTTTTTTTGAAAGTTTAATTTCTACACTTAAACCGAGTAGTTTTTTTAATTTATCTTCTTCGTCTTTGATGAAAGAATCACTTTTTTTTTGCTTCTTGTGTTTTTTCTCTGTAAGAAGTGCTTCTAGCTTTCTCACAGAGATGTCTTCATTTTTAATTAGTTGAAAGAAATAGTCTTGCTGCTCTTTGTCCAAACCAACTAGTGAACGTGCATGCGCTTGAGACATTTTTCCATTTTCTACTTCAGTTAAGATATATTCTGGTAGGGAAAGTAAACGAATAAAATTAGTGATATAAGGACGAGATTTCCCCATTTTATCCGCTATCTCAGTGTGAGTAAATCCTTTTTCTACTAAAGATTCGTAGGCGCGTGCTTCTTCAATAGGATTTAAATTTTCTCTCTGCAAATTCTCAATGATAGATTGGATCATCATTTCCTGATCTGAGAGGTGCTTTACAACGGCTGGAATAGAAGTAAGACCAGCTAAGAGAGAAGCCCGATATCGTCTCTCTCCTGCAAGGATTTCATAACCAATTACAGGAGATTGACGAACGATGATTGGTTGGATGAGCCCATTTTCTTTGATTGACTGAGCCAATTCCTTTAATTTTTCTACATCAAATTCTTTTCGAGGTTGGTAAGGATTCTTTTGTATTTCAGAGATAGAAATCATTTCAAATTTTTCCATGATTCTACACTAACATATCTTTTACTTTCTGTAAAGTTTTCTTTACACTGATGTCAATTAAGACTCTAAATCACTAGAATTCTTATCTAGTTTAATTGAGGTTGTTTCCTCCTTACCGTTACGGTAGTAGGTTACTTTGATAGTATCTCCGATAGCATGATTGTAAAGAGCATGTTGTAGGTCTGTTGATGAGGCAATCTCTTTGTCATCAACTTTGGTAATGACATCATATTTTTGAAGATGTCCATTTGCTGGCATATTGTTTTGAACAGATCGAACAACTACACCTGAAGTGAGACCACTTGGAATGTTAAGTTTTCTAAGATCACTAGCTCCAACATTTGATAGATTAACCATTTGAATTCCAAGAGCAGGACGAGTTACTTTACCATCACTTTCAAGCTGTTTAATGATATTTTGTGCATCGTTTGAAGGAATTGCAAAACCAAGACCTTCTACAGATGTTCCACCATTACTTGCAATTTTACTTGATGTAATACCAATTACTTGTCCTTGAATGTTTACAAGTGGACCACCAGAGTTACCAGGGTTAATGGCTGTATCTGTTTGAATGGCTTTTGTTGAAATAGCTTGACCATCTTCAGATTTTAGAGAAACATTTCGATTAAGACTTGAAATAATCCCCTGTGTAACTGTATTAGCATATTCTGAACCTAGAGGACTACCGATAGCAATCGCTGTTTCTCCAACACTAAGTTGACTTGAATCCCCAAATTCTGCCACTGTTGTAACTTTTTCTGAAGAAATTTTAACGACAGCAATATCAGAGAAGGTATCAGATCCGACAATTTCACCAGGAACCTTGGTACCATCTGCTAAGCGGATATCAACTTTTGAAGCTCCATTGATAACGTGAGTATTAGTTACAAGATAGGCATCTTTATCATCCTTTTTATAGATGACACCTGATCCCTCACTTGCGATTTGTTGATTGTCTGAATCAGAGTTAGTGTCATCAGCATTAAATACACTACTTTGTCTACTGCTAGAAGAAGAATAAGTAATGATTGAGACAACAGCATCCTTAACTTTATTTACTGCTTGAGTGGTTGAATTTTCATTTTTATAGGATGTTTGAGTGACAGTGCCAGAATTATTATTCGTAGCTTGATTTCCTTGTTTTTGATAAAGTTGCAATGTTACGAAACTTCCTAAGGCACCACTTAAAAATCCGATTAGAATGATTGCAAGAACTTTAACTCCTTTTTTGTAAAATTTTTGTAAGTGTTTCATAAACGCCTCCGTTTGTTATTTATTTACTCAGATTATAAAACTATTAACTTAATCCAAACTTAAAAGCTTAAAGTTTTACACAAGTTGTGGATAACTTACTTTATTCTGTGAATTCACTAGTAATTTTGAATGATTTTTGTGTGTATAAGATGTGAAATGAAGTGTGGATATGATAGAATAGAAGAATGAAAATAAAAATTGTAACAGTGGGAAAATTAAAAGAAAAATACCTTAAAGATGGTATTGCTGAATATACCAAACGAATTTCACGTTTCGCCAAATTAGAAATGATTGAGCTCACTGATGAGAAGACACCTGACAAAGCCAGTGAATTAGAAAATCAAAAAATCTTGGAAACAGAAGGTGAAAGAATTCTTTCTAAGGTTGGAGAAAGAGACTTTGTCGTTGTACTAGCCATTGAAGGAAAAACACTCTCCTCAGAGGAATTGAGTAAGCAACTAGAGCAAGCTTCTATAAAAGGCTACTCAACGCTTACTTTTATCATTGGAGGAAGTTTGGGTCTAGCTCCTGTTGTAAAAAATAGGGCCAATCTTTCTGTCAGTTTTGGACGTCTGACATTACCACATCAGTTAATGAGATTAGTTTTAGTTGAACAAATTTACCGTGCTTTTACAATTCAACAGGGTTCTCCTTACCACAAATAGAAGATTGACTTAGCTCTTGTTTTTTGATAGAATGGTCATGTTAGGTCTCATAGCTCAGCTGGATAGAGCATTCGCCTTCTAAGCGAACGGTCGCAGGTTCGAATCCTGCTGGGATCAATTTTAGATGCGAAGCTGGGATAAATCCCAGCTTTTTTCTTAAAAAAGTGCGTTTCAGGTGCAAAAATGTACAGTTGGGAAGAATTTTTTCTTACATGGTCTTCATTTTGTATAATAGATGTGTAAGTTAACTTACAAGAAAAAATAATACAGGAGATTTCATTATGAAAAATACAGTAAAGTTGGAACAATTTAAAGAAGTAACAGAGGCAGAATTGCAGGAGATTCGAGGTGGAGATAAAAGACTACCTTACTTTTTTAAACATCTTTTTTCAAATAGGACAAAGTAGTAATATTATAGGGTGATAGGATGAGTTTATTAGGATTTGGAATAGTTATTCTTCATATTTTTATTTTAACAATAAGCTATGAATTAATTTGTAAAGTAACTAAAAAAGAAAGATATTTATTTATAGCTTGTATATTTGTATATCAGTCTGTAGCTGAATTTTTCTTTGACTTTATTTCATTAGCTGGGTTAGGGATTGAAAAGTTTATATTTCCTTTTATTCTATATACTTCTATAGTAGTTTTAAAGAAGTATGATAAGCATAAAGGAATGTTTATCAGTTTACTATTGTCTTTATTATATCATAGTACACATACTTTTTTATCAGTAACCCTATCCTCTATAACAGGTGATGCTTTTGTGATAGAACATGAAGTGATGTTTTATTTAGGAGTACTATTACTAACATATTTTATTATTAAAAAAATTATTACTTATTTCCATTTAGAACTTACTTATTTTGATAAAGATTATCTGTACCCTTTTTTAAAAAAAGTAATAGTTGCTTTCTTTGGTTTGCATATTTTATTGTTTATTTCAGATATAGTAAGTACAACTCATCATTTAAATAGCTTCGGAAGTATTTTATCAACCATTGTTTTTATTTGCTTGTTATTGATTTTCTTTGCAATGAATTCTCACAAGGTTCAAATTGAAAAAGAGATTACTCTAAAACAAAAGAAATTTGAACAAAAGCATTTACAGACTTATACTGATGAAATTGTGGAGTTGTATAATGAAATTCGAGGTTTTCGTCATGACTATGCAGGGATGCTTGTTAGCATGCAAATGGCGATTGACAGTGGAGATTTACAAGAAATTAACAGGGTTTACAATGAAGTCTTAGTAAAAGCAAATCAGAAATTGAGGTCAGAAAAATATACTTACTTTGATTTAAATAATATAGAAGATTCTGCTTTACGAAGTTTAATTGCTCAATCGATTGTCTATGCACGAAAAAATGATGTAGAGTTTACATTGGAAGTAAAGGATATCATTACTAGACTGTCAATAGATTTACTTGATCTTGTTCGTATCATGAGCATTTTATTAAACAATGCTGTTGAAGGTGCTGCAGATAGTTATTTGAAACAAATGGAAGTTGCAGTCATTAAAATGGATTTTGAAACAGTTATAGTTATCCAGAATTCATGCAAAATCACTATGACGCCTTCAGAGGATTTATTTGCCTTAGGTTTCTCTACCAAGGGAAGAAATAGAGGTCTAGGACTTAATAATGTCAAGGAGATTTTAGATAAGTATGACAACATTATTTTAGAAACAGAGATGGAAGACAACACATTTAGACAAATTATTAGATTTAAGAGGGAATTCGAATGAAAGTATTAATTTTAGAAGATGTTATTGAACATCAAGTGAGACTAGAGAGAATATTAAATGAAATCTCGGAAGAATCGAATATTCCTATTTCATATAAGACAACAGGAAAAGTTCGTGAGTTTAAGGAATATATCGAAAATGATGAATTAAATCAGCTTTATTTCCTAGATATCGATATTCATGGAATCGAGAAAAAAGGCTTTGAAGTGGCTCAGTTTATCCGTCATCACAATCCTTATGCTATTATTGTCTTTATTACCAGTCGATCTGAATTTGCTACCTTAACTTACAAATACCAGGTATCAGCTCTAGATTTTGTAGACAAAGACATCAATGATGAATTGTTCAAAAAACGTATCGAGCAGAGTATTTTTTACACTAAGAGTATGCTGCTTGAAAACGAAGATGTTGTAGACTATTTTGATTACAACTATAAGGGAAATGATTTGAAAATTCCTTACCATGACATTTTGTATATCGAAACCACAGGAGTTTCTCATAAACTTCGGATTATTGGTAAGAATTTTGCTAAAGAATTCTATGGAACTATGACAGATATTCAGGAAAAGGACAAACATACCCAGCGATTTTATTGCTCCCATAAATCTTTCCTTGTCAATGTGGGAAATGTGAGAGAAATTGATCGAAAGAATTTAGAAGTTGTCTTTTATGAAGATCATCGTTGCCCGATTACCCGTTTGAAAGTTCGCAAACTAAAAGATATTCTAGAGAAAAAATCTAAAAAGTGATTGACAATTAGTAAGAAATTGATATAATGGTTATATCTGCTACAGATAGATGGTCCGTTGGTCAAGGGGTTAAGACACCGCCTTTTCACGGCGGTAACACGGGTTCGAATCCCGTACGGACTATTTTATCCGCCATAGCTCAGTTGGTAGTAGCGCATGACTGTTAATCATGATGTCGTAGGTTCGAGTCCTACTGGCGGAGTCAGATAAAAAAAAGAACACCAATGGTGTTCTTTTTTAGTTGACATCACCTAACATTTTCATAAGGAAGTCTGTCATTTCTTGCGGACTTTCTTTTTTTCCGTGAGCAATCCAAGTCTGGCAAACACCAAATAGGGCATTTGTTAGATAAATACTGCTGTATTCTAATTCTATTGGAGTGAGTTGTAATTTCATAAAGCGTTTCTGAAGGTCGGTGCTAAGCATAATGTGAAGCTTATTTCTCAAGAAATTTTGGATTTCTTTTGTCCCATTTTCAGATAAGAGTGCAGCCAAGAGTGGCTCAGACTCTAAATATTCAAATACTTCTAAAATAGCATCTCTTTTGTGATGAGCATGTTTTTGGAAAATATACTCAAAGGTATGAAATAGCTTACTTTGGTAGAGTTCAATCATATCATACTTATCCTTGTAGTGAGTGTAAAAGCTGGAACGACTAATTCCGGCTTTTTCTGCTAACTTGACAGTAGAAATTTGATCAAAGGGCTGGTCCATCAATAATTGAACCATGGCATTTTCGATAATTCGTTTTGTTTTTAAACGTTTGTTACTTTCTTTCATAATTCCTCCTTGTAAACAAAAATAGACTATGTGTCTAAAAAAATATTTTTTACCTTGTAATTTAGATTTTTTGATGTATAATCTATTATATCAAAATTTTAGACAATATGTGTAAAAAAGGAGGAAACATGTTTAAAGAATGGAAAGCAATATTTAAAAAACCGACCTTTATCATTGTAATGATAGGGATTTCTCTCATTCCAGCTTTATACAACATTATATTTTTATCGTCCATGTGGGATCCATATGGTCAAGTATCGGAGTTACCTGTGGCAGTTGTCAATAAAGATAAGGAAGCTTCTTATAATGGACAGACAATGAGAATTGGTGAAGACATGGTGTCTAATTTAAAAGAAAATAAGGCTTTAGATTTTCACTTTGTTAATGAAGAGGAAGGGGAAAAAGGACTAGAAGATGGTGACTACTACATGGTAGTGACTTTACCAAGTGATCTATCTGAAAAAGCTACTTCTATCCTAACGAATCATCCTGAACAGATGCAGATTGATTATCAGACGTCAAGTGGGCATAGCTTTATTGCAAGTAAGATGAGTGATTCTGCAATGACACAATTAAAACAAACCGTCTCTACTAATGTTACTGAAACGTACACTAAGGCTTTATTTCAAAAAATGAATGATTTGAAGTCTGGAATAAATAAGGCAGCTGAAGGAAGTGAACAATTAGCTAATGGAGCCGATCAGTTGGTGACGGGAAGTCAAACATTGACAACAAATCTTAATACTCTAGCTAACTCAAGTGTAACTTTTTCAAATGGAGCGGATCAATTTACAAAAGGCTTATCTAGCTATGTGTCTGCTATAGAGCAATTACATATTGGTTTAGGAACTTTTAATAGTGGTTTACAAAGTTATACAAATGCTGTCTCACAAGTTGACACTGGACTTGGTCAATTAGCTTCAAAAACTCCTGAGTTGGTGACAGGTGTAAATCAGCTAAATACAGGTATAAAGTCTTATACAGGTGGCGTTTCACAACTGGATACAGGTCTCAATCAATTTTCAGTTGGTGTAAATGCTTATACAAATAGTGTGAAAGAACTTTCTAACGGAACAAGTCAATTATCCAATCAATCAGATACACTAAGAGATGGAATGGAGCAATTAAATACTGGTATTAAAGAAATTTCAAGCCAATTAGAGTCCTCATCTCAACAAAATGAAGAAATAGCGCAATTGGCAACAAGCTTAGGAGAACTAAATAAAACACTACAAGCTCTTACAATATCAGATAATACTCAACTGAAAAGTACATTGTCAGAAGCTTTGCCAAATCTAACAACTCTTGCTCAGGATATTGTGACCAAAAGTCAGACAGAACAAGAGAAAACTCTTGCAAACCTTCAATCAACAGCTACTTATCAATCTCTTACAGAGGAACAAAAGAAAGAACTGACAGAAGCTATTTCTAAAAATTCTAATTCTACTATTGAGTCGGCAAAAACAATTTTAATGACAGTAGGAGTATTAAAAGAAAGTATAGAGAATTCAGAACAACAAGTATCTAATCTATCTGATGTGCAGACGAAAGCAAATCAACTCTTACCTGCAGCATCTAGCTCCTTGACAACATTGTCAAATGGATTTACAACATTACAAACTTCTGTAAATAATCAGTTAGTTCCTGGAAGTCAGTCAATTGAAAAAGGTGTTGTAAACTATACTAAAGGACTGGATACTATTTCTATTGGTGCTAATCAACTAAGTGAAAAGAATACAAGTTTAACAACTAGTCTAGATAAATTAGTTTCTGGATTAAGTAAGTTGACAGAAAATACATCAACCTTGACAGCTGGAGTAGATGCGTTAGCTGGAAAAGCTCCAGAATTAGTATCAGGTATAGAAAGTTTGTCATCTGGTTCTGCTCAATTGAACAATAAGAGCCCAGAGCTGATAGCAGGTCTTACTACATTACAATTTGGCTCTGGTCAATTAACAGATAAATCAACACAGTTACTTTCTGCAGCATCTCAACTAGGAAGTGGCGCTATGAAGATTGCAGATGGTGCTGGAAAACTAGCAGATGGTGGAACAACCTTAACCTCTAGTCTTGAAAATTTACAGACAGGAGTTGATTCATTAGGACAAGGATTAGGCAATGCTAATAATCAACTCAAATCAGCTTCAACAGAATCTAAAAATGCAGAAACATTATCTGAACCTCTAGTTCTCTCAAAAACAGATAACGACCAAGTTCCTGTAAATGGGATTGCCATGGCTCCTTATATGATATCAGTTGCTCTTTTTGTTGCTGCTATATCTACCAATATGATTTTTGCTAAGTTGCCTTCTGGACGTCATCCAGAGAGCCGTTGGGCTTGGTTGAAGTCTCGTTCTGAAATAAATGGGATTATAGCTGTCTTAGCAGGTGTTTTAGTTTATGGAGGTGTCCATCTTATTGGATTGACTGCGAACCATGAGATGAGGACCTTGATTCTAATTGTAATCACAAGTTTAGCTTTCATGTCTATGGTGACAGCTTTAACAACTTGGAATAGCCGTATAGGAGCTTTCTTCTCTCTTATTTTACTTTTATTACAGTTAGCATCAAGTGCAGGGACCTATCCCCTTGCTTTGACAAATGATTTCTTTAAGGGTGTCAATCCTTGGTTACCAATGAGTTACTCTGTATCAGGTTTACGACAAACAATCTCTATGACAGGAAATATTCATCATCAAGTGATTTTCCTTATTATAACTCTAGCTTTCTTTACTGCTTTAGGTATGCTAGCTTATCAACCTAAGAAAATGGAAGAAGATTAAAAAGATTGACCAAGGAATTGGTCAATCTTTTTCTGTCTTAGATAAATTTCGTCTGTGATTATAGATCCCAAAAAGAAGAAGGGCAGTTAGTGAGCAGGCTGCTCCAATAACAAAACCATTGGGGATAAAGGAAAGTGTAATGGTGCCTTTTCCTTTTGGAACATCAACTTTCATAAAACCAGTCTGAGCCTGCTTGATTTCAAGTTTTTTCCCATCTTGGTATGCAGACCAACCTTTGTCATAAGGAATAGTGAAGAAAATAGAGGTATCTTGTTTTACTTCATATGTAGCAAAGACTTTATTTTTAGAGGTGGATACTTCTACAGGTTGTTCTTTAATTTTTTGGATTGCTTCAGTAAGAGCCTGAGTATCTAAACGATAGAAGGTCGGTGATTCAAATGATACTTGAGAATTTCCAGGAAAACTAATACTGATATTGAAAGTTTTTTGTTCTTCAGTATAACCTAAATTAAAGAAATTAAATGCATTGTCAGTTGTAAAAGTCTTTTTTTCACCGTTGACAATGATGTCAACTTTCTTTTGTTTATCATTCGTAAAATGAAGATTTGAAAAAGAGAGATAGACTTGACTATTTTGAGGAACCTCAATTTGATAATCAATCTTTGCATCTTCATTCGCAGAACCTGTGATGCTCGTTAAACCATCTGAAGTATCTGTTTTATCATATGCTATTTGGGAGAAGTAATCTAAGTTGAGATTAGCAAGCTGGTTTATAAATAAAGCCTGATTATCTAGAGTGTGATTGTTAAAGTTTACATCGGTGTAAATAGATTGAGTGGCAAAGGCAATGGGTAAAGAGAGTTGATTTTTATATAAGGTTAAATGATCCTTTTGATAAATCTCTTGAAAGCCATACTTATCAAGTGAAGTTTCAGAAATATTGTACTGGATTCCAAATAAACTATCTGCTAAAAGACTATTATTTGCATAACGGAGATTGAGGTTGGTTCCAGAGGATTTGAATCCCAGTTTATCCAAACTAGTGCTAGCTGAACGATTTCGTACAGACGAAAATTGAGAGATTCCATTGTAGTTAAATTTCATACTGTCATTTCCAGTCTGAATTTGTAGTTTTTCAGTACGTGTAAATGGATTGTCAATTTGGTTTAGAATGGATTCCATAGCGGTGATATCTCTATTATAGGCACTACGAGAAGCAAAGGCCCATTCTTTAGCTATTCCTTCCATTTGAGATGATGCATTTAAGCTTATCTCAGCTGTTATAAATAAAGACAAAAGGATTGCAAATAGATTTACAGAGATAAATTTTCTAATGACTGCAAGAAGTAAAAGAGCATAAACTAGTAGAAATTCAAGAGTGAGTAGGATATTCAAATCAGTTAAAAAAGAATAGTGTGATTTAAAATAGACAGTGGCCAAAAATCCTGTTAGTACAAGAAAAAGTGAGACAAATAGATTCCATAGCTTCAGTTCTTTCAGACGATTTAAGACTTCTGCTGCAGTATAAATTAACAGAGTGGAAAAAATCCAAGCATAGCGATGCAAAAACATATTTGGGGTATGCATCCCTTGCCAAAATAAATCAAGTGCTTCTATGTAAAAGCTTGTTATTAAAAAAGTAAAGAAAATTGCATAGGTAAGTTTCACGTGAAACCTTATGGATTTTATTGTGAAAAATAGAATGGTTAAAATAAAAGGAAGCAATCCAACAAAAATCATTGGTATAGATCCATATTTAGTTGTATCAAAAGATCCAATGAATTGTTTTGCAAAAATATCCAAATACCAGCTACTATCTGTCTTTAATTTTGTGATGGCAGTCAACTTCTCTCCATGAGTTTGTAAATCAAACAGTGTAGGAAGAGTCATAATCAAACTAGCCATTCCAGCTAAAAAGGAGGTAACAACAAAATCAAGAAAAGATGATTTTCGAGTTTTAAAGTCCCAAGAAATTTGGCAGAGATACCAGAAAATAAGAAACAATGCTGTCATATACCCAAAATAATAATTTTGAATAAATAAGATTGACAAACTTGTAAAGTATAGTAGGCGCTTCTTTTGTGTTATAAGTAGGTGTAAACCAGTTATAATTAAAGGAATCAAGATAAAAACATCTAGCCAGGTTTTAATCTCTAACTGACTGACAGTGAAGCTCATTAGAGCATAGGAAGTAGATAAGGCAAGTTTTAAAAATTTTGGGATATCTTTAAATAATCTATTTAGACTAAAGAAGGTTGACAGACCAATCAATCCAAATTTTAAGAGAGTGGTTAGATAGACAGCATCTGGCATATTCGACAGATTAAAAAAGTAAACTAGGGGTGAAAGAAAACTACCCAAGTAATAACTAGATAGAGCATAGAAATTCAGTCCGAGGCCACTTGTAAAGGTGTAAAACAAACTGCCATTTCCATGTAAAATATTTCGTAAAGCCACATCAAAAATAACGTATTGATGGAAACCGTCTCCTAATAGTGGAGATGCATCGCTATTCCAGTAGATACCTTGAGTTAGGTATACTCCAGTCATAATTACTAAAGGAATGATGAAAGAAACAAAATAGGTCCAATATGTTTTAAAAAATGATTTCATGTTACCTCGTAGAATGATAGAAAACTCAGTTGGTTACCCCAACTGAGTTTTGAAGTCTAATTTAATCTTTCCAAAGTTCTTTAACTTTTGCTTGTACTTCTGCATTTTCTAGGAATTCATCGTAGGTTTCATCAATACGATCAATGACGCCATTCTTAGACAAAACAATGATATGGTTTGCCAAAGTTTGGATAAACTCGTGGTCATGACTGGCAAAGATGATTGATTCTTTAAAGTTTTTCAATCCATCGTTCAAGCTTGAGATAGATTCCAAGTCCAAGTGATTTGTTGGATCATCAAGTACAAGGACATTTGATTTCAAGAGCATGAGTTTTGAAAGCATGACACGTACTTTTTCTCCCCCTGACAAGACGTTTACAGGTTTGTTAACCTCATCTCCAGAAAAGAGCATACGACCGAGGAAACCACGTAGGAAGGTATTGTCATCTTCTTCTTTACTTGCAAATTGACGCAACCAGTCAAGGATTGACTCTCCTCCTGCAAAATCAGCCGAGTTGTCTTTTGGCAAGTAAGAACGGCTAGTAGTAACTCCCCACTTGACAGTTCCTTCATAGTCGATGTCACCCATAATTGCACGAATTAATGCAGTCGTTTGGATGTCATTTTGTCCAATAAGAGCTGTCTTATCACCTGGACGCAAGATGAAACTAATATTGTCTAGGATAGTTTCGCCATCAATCTTTACAGTTAGATTTTCTACTGTCAAGAGATCATTACCAATCTCACGTTCTGCTTTAAAGTTGATAAATGGGTATTTACGACTAGAAGGAACAATCTCTTCTAATTCAATCTTGTCAAGCATTTTTTTACGAGACGTTGCTTGTCTTGACTTAGAAGCGTTGGCAGAGAAGCGAGCAACGAATTCTTGCAATTGCTTAATTTTTTCTTCTGCCTTGGCATTACGGTCTGCTAGCAATTTAGCAGCGAGTTCAGAAGATTCCTTCCAGAAGTCATAGTTTCCGACATAGAGTTTGATTTTTCCAAAGTCAAGGTCGGCCATGTGTGTACATACTTTGTTTAAGAAGTGACGGTCGTGGGATACTACGATAACGGTGTTATCAAAGTCAATCAAGAAGTCTTCTAGCCAAGTAATAGATTGGATGTCCAACCCGTTGGTCGGCTCGTCCAAGAGAAGAACATCTGGTTTACCAAAAAGTGCTTTAGCAAGGAGAACCTTAACTTTTTCACCATTGGCCAATTCGCTCATGTTTTGATAGTGCAATTCTTCTGGAATGTTTAGATTTTGAAGTAATTGGGATGCTTCACTTTCTGCTTCCCAACCTCCAAGTTCAGCAAATTCACCTTCAAGTTCAGCTGCACGAACACCATCTTCATCGGAAAAATCTTCCTTCATGTAAATGGCATCTTTTTCTTTCATGATGTTGTAAAGTTTTTCATTTCCCATAATGACAACATCAATAACTCGCTCATCTTCATAGTCAAAATGATTTTGACGGAGAACAGAGAGACGTTCATCTGGACCAAGAGAGATGTGACCAGTTGTTGGCTCGATATCACCAGCTAAGATTTTTAAGAATGTAGACTTCCCAGCACCATTAGCACCAATCAATCCGTATGTATTTCCTTCTGTAAATTTGATATTGACATCATCAAAAAGTTTGCGATCACTAAAACGTAGTGAAACATCAGATACTGTAAGCAATGTTTTTCTCCTATAATATGTAATACATTTATTCTACTAGAAAAGAGAGAAATATTCAAATTTTTGTTTGTCAATTTTATGTCAATTAAGTTTACAGGTTTATTTACAATGAGTTAGTTGTTTGATTTAAATAATTTTCTGTTATTTTAACAAAAAAATGCTATAATTGAAGAGACCATTTCGAAGGAGAAAAAAATGACGAAACCCATTATTTTAACAGGAGATCGCCCGACAGGAAAACTGCATATTGGACATTATGTTGGGAGTCTTAAAAATAGAGTATTACTGCAGGAAGAAGACAAGTATGAGATGTTTGTTTTTTTGGCGGACCAACAAGCATTGACAGATCACGCCAAAGATCCTCAAACGATTGTAGAATCGATTGGGAATGTTGCCTTAGATTACCTAGCAGTTGGATTAGATCCAAGTAAATCAACCATCTTTATTCAAAGTCAGATTCCAGAGTTAGCTGAACTGTCTATGTACTATATGAATTTGGTGTCACTAGCTCGTTTGGAACGGAATCCGACAGTAAAAACAGAGATTGCTCAAAAAGGGTTTGGAGAAAGTATTCCGACAGGATTTTTGGTTTATCCGATTGCGCAAGCAGCAGATATTACTGCCTTCAAGGCTAATTATGTTCCTGTTGGGACAGATCAGAAACCAATGATTGAGCAAACTCGCGAGATTGTTCGTTCCTTTAATCATGCTTATAATTGTGAGGTCTTGGTGGAGCCGGAAGGTGTTTATCCAGAAAATGAGAGAGCAGGGCGTTTGCCTGGTTTAGATGGAAATGCTAAAATGTCTAAATCCCTTAATAATGGTATTTATCTAGCAGATGATGCGGATACGTTGCGTAAAAAAGTCATGAGCATGTATACTGATCCGGATCATATTCGAGTGGAGGATCCAGGTAAGATTGAAGGAAACATGGTTTTCCATTATCTAGATGTGTTTGGTCGTCCAGAAGATGCTCAAGAAATTGCGAATATGAAAGAACATTATCAACGTGGTGGTCTTGGTGATGTGAAGACGAAACGTTATCTACTTGAAATATTAGAACGCGAACTTGGTCCTATTCGTGAGCGCCGTATCGAATTTGCTAAGGATATGGGAGAAGTGTACAATATGCTTCAAAAAGGTAGTGAGAAAGCGCGTGAGGTTGCGGGGCAAACTCTATCTGAAGTTAAGGGAGCAATGGGACTAAATTATTTTAAATAATAGATAAAATATGAATCGTAAAACTATCTCTTCCATAGGATCACAGGGATAGTTTTTTTATGATTTCTACCATAAATATAATTGACAAATTTTCATAGAATGGTATGATAGATACAATACAAAAAGAGTCAAGCTCAAAAAGAAAGAAAAGAGGAAACTTGAATGTCTAATTGGGATACTAAATTTTTAAAAAAAGGTTTTACCTTTGATGATGTATTGCTCATTCCAGCAGAAAGTCATGTATTGCCTAATGATGCAGATTTAACAACAAAATTGGCAGATAATCTGACTTTAAATATCCCAATTATAACAGCCGCCATGGATACAGTCACAGAAAGTCAAATGGCTATTGCCATTGCTCGTGCAGGTGGTCTTGGAGTAATCCATAAAAATATGTCTATTGCGCAACAGGCAGATGAAGTTCGCAAGGTAAAACGTTCTGAAAATGGTGTTATTATTGATCCATTCTTCTTGACTCCAGAACACACGATTGCTGAAGCAGATGAACTGATGGGACGTTACCGTATCAGTGGTGTTCCAGTTGTGGAGACACTTGAAAATCGTAAATTGGTTGGTATTCTAACAAATCGAGATCTTCGTTTTATTTCAGATTACAATCAGCCAATCTCAAACCATATGACCAGTGAAAATCTTGTTACTGCTCCTGTTGGTACAGACCTTGCAACAGCTGAAAGCATTCTTCAAGAACACCGTATTGAAAAACTTCCTTTAGTGGATGAAGAAGGTCGTCTTTCTGGCTTGATTACTATTAAGGACATTGAAAAAGTTATTGAGTTTCCAAATGCTGCAAAAGATGAGTTTGGTCGTCTTCTAGTTGCTGGAGCGGTAGGTGTCACTTCAGATACATTTGAACGTGCCGAAGCCCTTTTTGAAGCAGGAGCTGATGCAATTGTTATTGATACTGCTCATGGTCACTCTGCTGGTGTTCTACGTAAAATTGCTGAAATTCGTGCTCATTTCCCAGATCGTACTTTGATTGCTGGAAATATTGCCACTGCAGAAGGTGCGCGTGCTCTTTATGATGCAGGTGTAGATGTTGTCAAAGTCGGTATCGGACCAGGTTCTATCTGTACTACTCGTGTGATTGCAGGGGTTGGTGTCCCACAAGTGACAGCAATCTATGATGCAGCAGCAGTTGCGCGTGAATATGGTAAAACAATCATTGCTGATGGTGGAATCAAGTATTCTGGAGATATTGTAAAAGCCCTTGCTGCAGGTGGTAATGCAGTTATGCTTGGATCAATGTTTGCTGGAACAGACGAAGCGCCAGGTGAAACGGAAATCTTCCAAGGACGTAAGTTTAAGACTTACCGTGGTATGGGATCAATCGCTGCAATGAAGAAAGGTTCAAGTGACCGTTACTTCCAAGGTTCTGTCAATGAAGCAAACAAACTTGTTCCAGAAGGAATTGAAGGACGTGTTGCCTATAAAGGTGCAGCAGCTGATATTGTCTTCCAAATGATTGGTGGTATTCGCTCTGGTATGGGTTACTGTGGTGCAGCTAACCTTAAAGAATTACACGACAACGCTCAATTTATCGAAATGTCAGGTGCTGGTCTCAAAGAAAGCCATCCTCATGATGTACAAATCACTAATGAGGCACCAAACTACTCTATGTAAGAAACAAAAAAAGAACTCCTGAATTTCAGGAGTTCTTTTTGTTTACAAAGGTGTCAATTTCAATTTACAGATATTTTACCGTTTTGGATGTTGAAAATGCTAAGATTTTCTGGCAAGTTTTGTAAGTGGTCTAAACTTGTTGTTGTAATAAAGGTTTGGATAGATTGAGAAATGGTTTCTAGTAATTTTAGTTGCCGTGTATTGTCAAGTTCGCTCATAACATCATCAAGCAGTAGTATCGGAGACTCGTTGGTAATACTTTCCATTAGCTCAATCTCTGCTAGTTTGATAGAAAGTACAAGACTACGATGTTGACCTTGGCTTCCAAAACTAGCATCTATTCCATTGATATAAAAAGCAATGTCATCTCGATGAGGGCCAACTCCAGTATTCTTTTTAAATAAGTCTCTGGATCTGCTTTTCTCCAAAGCAATTTTAAAAGAACTTGTTAGCTGTTCTTCATCAGTGAAGTTGACAGATGATTGATAAGATATTGACAACTCTTCTAATTTATTTGAAATTTCTAAGTGTTTTTTTTGACCAAATTTCTCTAAGTCTTTAATGAATTTTATCCGATGCTTTATAACGCGACAACCATACTCTATTAACTGATCATCTAAGACTGACAGAAATGTTTCATCAATCTTCTGGCTGGATTTTAGGTAGGTATTTCTCTGCTTGAGTATATGGTTGTAGTTTGACAAGTCTGACAAGTAGATTGGTTTAATTTGTCCCAGTTCAATGTCTATAAACTTTCGACGGACAGAAGGTGCTCCCTTAATTAGCTGGAGATCTTCAGGTGCGAAGAGGACAACATTCATATATCCAATGTAGTCTGATAGGCGCGCTTGTTTTAAGTGATTGACCTTAGTCACACGCCCTTTTGGTGTTAAATCAATTTCTAGAGGGATAGAGCTTGTTTTCTTCTGTAGCAAGCCAGAAAGATGGAGTTGCTCGTTATCAAAATGAATGAGATTTTTATCTGTACGAGTCCGATGACTTCGTGTCAAGGCCAAGAAATAGATTGCCTCTAGAATATTGGTTTTTCCTTGTGCATTTTGACCTAGAAAGACATTTAATTTTGGATTGAAATCAATTTTTGCCTCTTTGTAGTTTCGAAAGGTTTTAATTGTTAAATGTTGGAGCCACATGGTTATCTTCCTGGAAAACGTGGAACTTGTTTGGTTTTAGGCGATGAAGAAGTTTTTTGTTTTTCTTTCTTGATACCTTTATTCATCTCTTTGACAAGTTTAGCAATTCGCTCTTTCTCAATCTTATCTGCTTGATACTCTTCTTGCTCTTTTAAACTTGGTTGTGTCAAGGTGATGTCAATCTTTAAATCAGGAATGTCAATCGTATCTCCAATACGGATTTTTTTCCCACGTCTACTTTCTAACTCGCCATTAAAGTAAACTTGATGATCTATTAAAAAGGATTTGATAGCACCACCGCTTTGTATAATTCCAAGCTCTTTTAGGAGGGCTTGGAGCGTAATAAATTCTTCAAATAATTTGTA
This sequence comes from Streptococcus sp. GP0011, assembly GCF_030546305.1. Classification (GTDB taxonomy): domain Bacteria; phylum Bacillota; class Bacilli; order Lactobacillales; family Streptococcaceae; genus Streptococcus. The sequence goes on from NZ_JAUONR010000006.1 coordinate 32,105, forward strand.
TTCCATAATTCACCTCAATCTTTGGTATTATACCATATTTTCCTTGAAATAGCTGGAGGAAAGTTAGTTGAAATGAAAACGGTTTTACTCTTTAAAGCTATAAAGAGAACAAGAAAAATTTTGATTTTCGTGGTATAATAGAACTCTATATGTAAGGAGGTAAGGTATGGAATTAGTGCCTGGAATTTCAGCACATTTTGTTCAATCCAAAAAGTTTAAAACAAATAAAATCACTATTCGTTTTACTGCTCCCTTATCTCTTGTGACAATAGCAGGACGCATGTTAAGTGCAAGTATGTTGGAGGCGGCAAATCAAGCTTATCCCACATCACAAGCATTTCGCAGATACTTGGCAAGTTTATATGGAACAGATATTTCCACAAGTGCTTATCGTAGGGGACAGGCACATATTCTTGACTTAACATTTACCTACGTGAGGGATGATTTTTTAAGTAAAAAGAATGTCTTGACTTCTCGAATTTTGGAATTAGTGAAACAGACTTTATTTGCTCCCTTAGTTCAAGATGGTGCTTTTGAGCCAGCCCTATTTGAAATTGAAAGAAAACAGTTATTGGCTAGTTTAGCTACTGATATGGATGATTCATTTTATTTTGCTCATAAGGAGTTGGATAGCTTGTTCTTTCATGATGAGCGTCTTCAATTGAGATACAGTGATTTACGAAATAGTATTTCAAATGAGTCTCCGGAAAGTAGCTACACGTGCTTTCAAAATGCTCTGAAAAATGATCGTATTGATTTCTTTTTCTTAGGTGATTTCAACGAAGTAGAAATTACAGAATCACTGAAGTCATTACCCTTTACAGCTAGAGAGAACGGCGTCACTATCCAGTACCATCAATCTTATTCGAATGTTCTACGAGAAGGAATGGTTCAGAGGAATGTTGGGCAATCTATTTTAGAATTAGGCTATCATTCTCCTGTAAAATATGGTGATGATGAGCATTTGCCCATGCTTGTCATGAATGGTCTGTTGGGTGAATTTGCACATTCGAAACTTTTTACAAACGTTCGTGAAAATGCTGGAATAGCCTATACAGTCTCGAGTCAATTGGATTTGTTTAGTGGCCTGTTAAGGATGTATGCGGGTATTGATAGAGAAAATCGAAATCAGGCTAGAAAAATGATGAATCATCAATTGCTAGATCTGAAAAAGGGTAACTTTACAGATTTTGAACTTGAACAAACCAAGGAGATGATTCGACGATCTTTGTTGATGGCTCAAGATAATCAACAGACCTTAGTTGAAAGAGTCTATTTGAATGCTCTATTTGGAAAATCAAGCTTTGACATTGATCGATTGGTGGCAAAATTAGAGAATGTTGGTAAAGAAGCTGTCTGTAAAGCTGCCAACAATTTGAAGTTACAAGCGATTTACTTTATGGAAGGAGTAGAATGACAAAGGTTACTTTTGAAGAAAAATACTATCCTGCTGTAAAGGAAACAGTCTACAAAGCACAATTGTCAAATGGATTGACAGTTTCTTTACTTCCTAAACAAGATTTCAATGAGGTTTATGGGATTGTAACAGTTCAATTTGGTTCTGTAGATGCAACTTATACAAGCTTGGAAAAAGGTTTACGTCATCATCCAGCAGGAATTGCACATTTTCTTGAACATAAATTGTTTGAAAGAGAAAATTCTGAGGATATAATGGCTGCTTTTACTCGATTAGGTGCGGACAGTAATGCCTTTACAAGCTTTACTAAGACCAGCTATCTTTTTTCAACAATTGACCATCTATTAGAGAATTTAGATTTGCTAGATGAGTTAGTCGGAGATGTTCATTTTACAGAAGAGTCTGTTTTTAGGGAACAGGCTATTATCCAGCAAGAACGAGAAATGTACCAAGATGATCCAGATTCACGTTTGTTTTTTGCAACATTAGCCAACCTTTATCCTGATACTCCTTTAGCGACAGATATAGTTGGAAGTGAAAAATCAATTTCTGAGATTCAAGTTTCAAATTTAAAAGAGAATTTTACAGAGTTTTACAAACCTGTCAACATGTCACTGTTTTTAGTTGGAAATATTGATGTGGAAGTTGTTGAGGAATACTTTTCGAAAAAGGGAAAGGAAGTTTCAAACCAGTTTACAGTTTCAAAAGAGCAACTCCTTTTGCAGCCTGTGAAGCAAACAGATAGTCTTCGGATGGAAGTTTCTTCACCCAAACTTGCTGTTGCTATTAGAGGAACTGGTCAAATAACGGAAGAGGAGTCTTATCGTTACAACATTTTATTGAAATTGCTATTTACGATGATGTTTGGCTGGACCTCGGATCGTTTTCAAAGGTTATATGAGTCTGGGAAGTTAGACGCGTCATTGTCACTTGAGGTTGAAGTCAATATTCGCTTTCATTTTGTGATACTGACAATGGACACCAAAGAGCCTGTTTCTCTGTCACATCAATTTCGTAAAGCGATTCGTCAGTTTAGTAATGATGCGGATATTACCGAGGAACATTTAGATCTTGTTAAGAGTGAGATGTTTGGGGAGTTTTTCAGTAGCATGAACTCCTTGGAATTTATTGCAACTCAATACGATCCGATGGATCGCGGAGAAACAATTTTTGATTTTCCGAAAATTTTACAGGAAATTACTTTGGAGGATGTTCTAGAAGCTGGACATCGTTTGATTGATAATGGTGATCTAGTTGATTTTACAATCTTTCCAGCTTAAAAGATGACTAATACTAGAAAGAAGGAATGGTACGTATGAGAAAAAAAACAATTGGCGAGGTTCTACGTTTAGCTAGAATTAACCAGGGATTGAGTCTGGAAGAATTACAGGAAAAAACTGAAATTCAGTTGCATTTTCTAGAAGCTATGGAGGCAGATGATTTTGATCAACTTCCTAGTACCTTCTATGCTCGTTCTTTTTTAAGAAAATATGCCTGGGCAGTAGAGTTAGATGAAAGAATTGTCTTGGATGCCTATGATTCAGGTAGTATGATCACTTATGAAGAGGTAGATGTCGATGAAGAAGATTTGTCTGGTCGCAGACGATCAAATAAGAAAAAAACGTCTTATCTCCCCTTGTTTTATTTCGTTCTATTCGCTTTGTCAATTTTAATTTTTGTCACTTACTATGTTTGGAACTACATCCAAACTCAGCCAAGTCCTTCTTCAGCTAATTATAGTGTTGTGAGTTCAACTAGTTCCACAACCTCATCTAGTTCATCTTCTAGTAGTCAGACGTCTAGCTCGTCTTCTACTACGGAATCAACTATTACAGTGTCAGGCGAAGGAAACCGCATTGAAGCTCGGTATAAAACGAGTAAGGAAATCGCTACTGTTCAACTGGCAGTATCAGATGAAACTAGTTGGGTAAGTGTTTCAGGAAGTGAGCTGGAGGGTGGTGTGACACTATCCGCAGACAATAAGAATGCAAAAACAACAGTTTCAACTAAGAACCCCGTTACCATTACTTTAGGTGTAGTGAAGGGAGTTACTGTGACTGTGGACAATCAAACGATTGACACCTCGAAGCTGACAACTCAGACTGGAACTGTGACACTTACATTTACTACAGATTAAGGAAAAATCAATGAAAAAAGAACAAATTCCTAATGTATTAACTATTGGTAGAATTCTCTTCATACCTCTCTTTATTCTTATTTTGACTTTGGGCCATTCACAAGGCAGTCACCTGCTGGCAGCAATCATATTTGCAGTTGCTAGTATAACGGATTATCTTGATGGTTACCTTGCTCGTAAATGGAATGTAGTCAGCAACTTTGGAAAGTTTGCGGATCCGATGGCCGATAAGCTGTTGGTTATGTCAGCTTTTATCATGTTGATTGAGTTAGGTATGGCTCCAGCTTGGGTTGTTGCTATTATCATCTGTCGTGAACTTGCGGTGACAGGCTTGCGTTTGTTGCTTGTTGAGACGGGAGGGACAGTTCTAGCAGCAGCGATGCCAGGGAAAATCAAGACCTTTAGTCAGATGTTTGCCATTATCTTTTTGCTCTTACATTGGAATTTAATTGGTCAGCTGTTGCTTTATATCGCTTTGTTTTTCACTATCTACTCTGGTTATGATTATTTCAAGGGTAGCGCTCATGTATTCAAAGGGACATTTGGTTCGAAATGAAATCGATTATTGAAGTAAAAGATCTGTCTTTTCGTTACAAGGAAGACCAGGATCATTATGACGTTAATAATATCTCGTTTCACGTGAAACGGGGAGAATGGCTTTCGATTGTAGGTCATAATGGGAGTGGAAAATCGACAACTATCCGTTTGATTGATGGCTTGCTTGAAGCAGAGTCTGGGGAAATCTGGATAGATGGCCAATTGCTGTCCTCTGAGAACGTTTGGGACTTACGCCGTCAAATTGGTATGGTTTTTCAAAATCCAGATAACCAATTTGTGGGGGCAACTGTTGAAGATGATGTCGCCTTTGGTTTAGAAAACCAGGGACTTCCTCGTGAAGAAATGAAGAAGAGAGTGGCTGAATCTTTGGAGTTGGTAGGTATGCTAGACTTTAAGAAGAGAGAACCAGCTCGTTTATCTGGTGGACAAAAACAGCGTGTGGCTATTGCGGGAGTTGTTGCCCTGAGACCAGCTATTTTGATTTTGGATGAGGCTACAAGTATGTTGGACCCCGAGGGACGAAGAGAACTGATTCAGACAGTTCAAGAGATTCGAAAAGATCACCAGATGACAGTCGTCTCCATTACACATGACTTAGAAGAAGTTGCGATGAGTGATCGTGTCTTGGTCATGAAAAAAGGCCAAGTGGAGTCAACCAGCAGCCCAAGAGAACTTTTTTCTCGGGATGACCTTGACCAGATAGGGTTAGATGAGCCTTTTACTAATCAATTGAGAGAATCTTTGAGAGAGACTGGTTATCAGTTGCCGGATGGCTATTTGACAGAAGGAGAGCTAGAGGACAAGTTATGGGAATTACTCTAGAAAATGTGAGCTTTACCTATCAAGAGGGGACTCCCCTATCTTCATCAGCCTTGACTGATGTTTCTTTGACGATTGAGGATGGTTCCTATACAGCTTTAGTAGGGCACACAGGTAGTGGGAAATCAACGATTTTACAGCTTTTAAATGGCCTATTGGTACCAAGTAAGGGTTCTGTTCGAGTTTTTGATACCGTCATTACCCCTACATCAACCAATAAAGAAATTCGTCAGATTCGAAAGCAAGTTGGTCTAGTGTTTCAATTTGCTGAAAATCAGATTTTCGAAGAGACTGTTTTGAAAGATGTTGCATTTGGACCGCAAAATTTTGGAGTTTCTGAGGAAGAGGCCAAGAAAATTGCGCGTGAAAAGTTAGCCTTGGTAGGCATCGATGAGTCACTCTTTGAGCGCAGTCCTTTTGAACTTTCGGGTGGCCAAATGAGACGTGTGGCTATAGCAGGTATGCTAGCCATGGAGCCAACTGTCTTGGTTTTGGATGAGCCTACAGCTGGACTAGATCCTCTGGGCAGAAAAGAACTGATGACCTTGTTTAAAAAACTCCACCTTTCTGGAATGACAATCGTTCTGGTAACGCATTTGATGGATGACGTAGCTGCATATGCTGATCAGGTCTATGTTATGGAAAAGGGGCGTTTGGTCAAAAGTGGCAAACCGAGCGAAGTTTTCCAAGATGTAGCCTCTATGGAAAAGGTGCAGTTAGGTGTGCCTAAAATAACTGCCTTTTGTAAACGTTTGGCAGATAGAGGTGTAGCTTTTAAAAAATTGCCAATCAAGATAGAGGAGTTTAAGGAGTCGCTAAATGGATAGTATGATTTTAGGGCGTTATATACCGGGGGATTCCATTATTCATCGCTTGGATCCACGTAGTAAATTGCTTGCCATGATCCTGTTGATTTTGATTGTATTTTGGGCTAATAATCCCCTCACCAATCTCATTTTGTTTGTAGCGACAGGTATATTTATCGCATTATCGGGCGTTTCTCTCTCATTTTTCGTTCAGGGATTAAAATCCATGTTCTTCTTGATCGCCTTTACGACTCTTTTTCAGCTCTTTTTCATTTCAAGTGGAAATGTCCTATTTGAGTTTTCTTTTATAAGAATAACGGATTATGCTTTGCAACAAGCAGGAATCATTTTCTGTCGTTTTGTGTTGATTATTTTCTTTTCAACCTTGCTAACATTAACGACCATGCCTTTGAGTCTGGCAGCTGCAGTTGAAGCTCTTTTAGCACCGCTGAAACGCGTGAAAGTTCCCGTTCATGAAATTGGCCTCATGTTATCAATGAGTTTGCGTTTTGTTCCAACATTGATGGATGACACGACGAGAATTATGAATGCTCAAAAAGCTCGTGGAGTTGACTTTGGCGAAGGTAGCATCGTTCAAAAAGTAAAGGCTATGATTCCAATTTTAATTCCTCTTTTTGCGACGAGCTTAAAGCGTGCAGATTCATTGGCAATAGCCATGGAAGCGCGTGGTTATCAGGGAGGAAAGGGTAGAAGTCAGTATAGACAGTTGAGATGGAGTCAAAAGGATACACTGGCAATTCTTGTGATTTTGGTACTGGGATGTTTCTTATTTGTCTTAAAATCTTAGTAGGTTTGTAGGATTGATAAGAAGCTCACAGTAGCAGGTTTTTAGTATAAAGGTAGGAATATGAACCGTTTTAAAAAATCAAAATATCTAATCATCGTTTTTGTCACAGTTTTGGCAGTTTCTGTTCTATTAGTGACAACCTATTCAAGCGCTATTGTGACGAAACTAGGAGATGGGATTTCCTTCGTAGATAGAATTGTTCAAAAACCCTTTCAGTGGTTTGATACTTTCAAATCGGATTTGGGACATTTGACGCAGACTTACAATGAAAATGAGAGTCTAAAGAAACAGCTCTATCAACTAGAGGTGGAGTCTAATCAATCAGAAAGTTTAAAAAATGAAAATGAACAACTACGTCAGTTGCTGGATATGAAGTCAAAATTGCAGGCAACAAAAACCATTGCAGCAGATGTGATTATGCGAGTTCCAGTATCTTGGAAACAAGAGTTAACAATTGATGCGGGAAGTTCAAAAGGAGCTTCTGAAAATATGTTGGCCATTGCAAACGGGGGTTTGATTGGTAGTGTTTCAAAGGTGGAGGATCATTCAACAACGATCAACCTATTGACAAACACCGAAAATTCAGACAAAATTTCTGTTAAAATCCTGCATGGCTCTACTGAAATTTACGGGATTATCGTTGGTTATGATAAGGAATCTGAACTGCTTAAAATTAGTCAATTAAACAGCAACAGCGACATTAGTGCGGGAGACAAGGTGACTACAGGGGGGCTCGGAAACTTTAATGTTAAGGATATCCCTGTTGGAGAGGTTGTTGCTACAACACACAGCAGTGATTATCTAACAAAGGAAGTAACAGTCAAGTTAAGTGCTGACACCAAAAATCTTCATGTGGTAGAGTTAGTGGGGAATTAGCAATGAGACTGTTAAAACAAATTGGTATTTTCTTTTTACTCCCTTTTGTCTTACTAATTGATGCACATATTGGACAATTAGCGGGATCCTTCTTCCCTCACTTTCATTTAGCAAGTCATTTTCTGTTTTTATTTCTCTTGTTTGAGACAATTGAGGTTTCAGAATATCTCTATCTAGCTTATTGCGGTATAGTGGGTTTAGTGTACGATATCTATTTTTTCCACTTGATAGGAATTGCAACACTTCTATTTATCTTGATAGGAGCTTCGCTCCATAAATTTAATAGTGTAATTTTGCTAAACCGTTGGACAAGAATGTTAACAATAGTTGTGATGAGTTTCCTATTTGATATGGGGAGTTATCTTCTTGCTTTGGCTGTGGGATTGACGGTAGATTCTATGCCAGTCTTCATTGTCTATAGTCTTGTCCCATCAATGATTCTGAACTTCTTATGGATGGTGATTTTCCAATATATTTTTGAAAAATGTTATCTATAAGAAAGAAATAAAAATGTAACAAAGGCGTAATATTTATTATGTCTTTTTTTGGTATACTAGTAATGTCTTAAATAGAAGGAGTATCTACACAATATGAAGAAAAAAATCTTAGCGTCACTTTTATTAAGTACAGTATTGGTTTCACAAGCGGCGGTATTAACAACTGTTCATGCTGAAACAACTGATGAAAAGATTGCTGCTCAAGATAGTAAGATTAGTAATTTGACATCTCAACAAAAAGAAGCTCAAAAACAAGTAGATGAAATCCAAACGCAAGTTACAGCTATCCAAACTCAACAAACGAACTTGGAAGCTGAGAACGAAACTCTACAAGCTGAATCTAAAAAACTTGAAGGAGAAATTACAGAGCTTTCTAAGAACATTGTTGCTCGTAATGAATCTTTGGAGAAACAAGCACGTAGCGCACAAACAAACGGTGCTGCAACTAGCTATATCAATACAATTGTAAACTCAAAATCAATTACAGAAGCTATTTCACGTGTTGCAGCAATGAGCGAGATTGTATCAGCTAACAACAAAATGTTGGAACAACAGAAAGCTGATAAGAAATCTATCGCTGAAAAACAGGTTGCAAATAATGAAGCAATCAACACTGTCATTGCGAACCAACAAACGCTTGCTGACGATGCACAAGCATTGACAACAAAACAAGCAGAGTTGAAAGTTGCTGAGTTAAACCTTGCTGCAGAGAAAGCTACTGCAGAAAGCGATAAAGCTACTTTATTGGAACAAAAAGCAGCAGCAGAGGCAGAAGCAAAAGCAGCAGCTGAAGCAGAAGCGGCTTATAAAGCACGTCAAACAAGCCAACAACAATCGGTTGTTGCTTCTGGAAATACAACACTTTCAGATCAAGTGCAAGCGACTTCAAGCTCTTCATCAGATGATGATTCAAGCTACACTCCAGCGCCTGCACCAACTCCAACAAGACAGCGTCCAACATACAGTACGAATGCTTCAAGTTATCCAACTGGAGAATGTACTTGGGGAGCTAAAACATTAGCACCTTGGGCTGGAGATTACTGGGGTAACGGAGCGCAGTGGGCTACAAGTGCAGCAGCTGCAGGATTCCGTACTGGATCAACTCCACAAGTTGGTGCGATTGCATGTTGGAATGACGGTGGATATGGACACGTAGCGGTTGTTACAGCAGTTTCATCGTCAACTAGCATTCAAGTATCAGAATCAAACTATGGTGGAGATCGTACAATCGGTAACAAACGTGGATGGTTCAACCCAACTACAACTTCTGAAGGTTACGTAACATATATCTATCCAAACTAATGAATGAAACGAAGAGGCTCGATGTGAGTCTCTTTTATTATTTTTTATCGAAAGCAAGGCCGAAATCTATTTAAACCACTTGAAAATATCGCTAAAATGTGATAAAATGAAACTTGTCGTGTAAACGATAATACTCATTCTGGATGAATTGTGAAACTGTTGCCCTCGGGTCGTTTTGCAAGTTGAAGTCGAGGAGAGGAAAAAAACAAAAAGGAGAAATACTCATGGCAGTAATTTCAATGAAACAACTTCTTGAGGCTGGTGTACACTTTGGTCACCAAACTCGTCGCTGGAACCCTAAGATGGCTAAGTACATCTTCACTGAGCGTAACGGAATCCACGTTATCGACTTGCAACAAACTGTAAAATACGCTGACCAAGCATACGACTTTATGCGTGATGCTGCAGCTAACGATGCAGTTGTATTGTTTGTTGGTACTAAAAAACAAGCTGCTGACGCTGTTAAAGAAGAAGCAGAACGTTCAGGTCAATACTACATCAACCACCGTTGGTTGGGTGGAACTCTTACTAACTGGGGAACTATCCAAAAACGTATCGCTCGTTTGAAAGAAATCAAACGTATGGAAGAAGAAGGAATCTTCGACGTTCTTCCTAAGAAAGAAGTTGCACTTCTTAACAAACAACGTGCACGTCTTGAAAAATTCTTGGGTGGTATCGAAGACATGCCTCGTATCCCAGATGTAATGTACGTAGTTGACCCACATAAAGAACAAATCGCTGTTAAAGAAGCTAAAAAATTGGGTATCCCAGTTGTAGCGATGGTTGACACAAACACTGATCCAGACGATATCGATGTAATCATCCCAGCTAACGATGACGCTATCCGCGCTGTTAAATTGATCACAGCTAAATTGGCTGACGCTATCATCGAAGGACGTCAAGGTGAAGATGCAGCAGCAGTTGAAGCAGAATTTGCAGCTTCAGAAGCTCAAGCAGACTCAATCGAAGAAATCGTTGAAGTTGTAGAAGGCGACAACGCTTAATTCATATAAATAGTAATTACCTAGGAGGGCGGGGCCTAGCCCAGCTCTCCTATTTTTAAAAAATATAGGAGAATCAAAATGGCAGAAATTACAGCTAAACTTGTAAAAGAGTTGCGTGAAAAATCTGGTGCCGGTGTTATGGACGCTAAAAAAGCGCTTGTAGAAACAGACGGTGACATCGAAAAAGCGATTGAATTGCTTCGCGAAAAAGGTATGGCGAAGGCAGCTAAGAAAGCTGACCGCGTTGCTGCAGAAGGTTTGACTGGTGTATTTGTTAATGGTAACGTTGCAGCAGTAGTTGAAGTAAATGCTGAAACTGACTTCGTTGCGAAAAACGCTCAATTCGTTGACTTGGTAAACGCAACAGCTAAAGTAATTGCTGAAGGAAAACCAGCGAACAACGAAGAAGCTCTTGCTTTGACAATGCCTTCAGGTGAAACTCTTGAAGCTGCATATGTATCTGCAACAGCTACAATCGGTGAAAAAATCTCATTCCGTCGTTTTGCTTTGCTTGAAAAAACAGATGCGCAACACTTTGGAGCATACCAACACAATGGTGGACGTATCGGTGTTATCTCTGTAATCGAAGGTGGAGACGAAGCGCTTGCTAAACAAATCTCAATGCACATTGCTGCGATGAAACCAACAGTTCTTTCTTACAAAGAATTGGATGAGCAATTCGTTAAAGATGAGTTGGCACAATTGAACCACGTAATCGATCAAGATAACGAAAGCCGTGCAATGGTTGGTAAACCAGCTCTTCCACACTTGAAGTATGGATCAAAAGCACAATTGACTGATGAAGTGATTGCTCAAGCTGAAGCTGATATCAAAGCTGAGTTGGCTGCAGAAGGCAAACCAGAAAAAATCTGGGACAAAATCATCCCAGGTAAAATGGACCGCTTCATGCTTGACAACACTAAAGTTGACCAAGCCTACACACTTCTTGCACAAGTATACATCATGGATGACAGCAAGACAGTTGAAGCTTACCTTGAATCAGTAAATGCTTCAGTAGTTGAGTTCGCTCGCTTTGAAGTTGGTGAAGGTATTGAGAAAGCTGCAAACGACTTTGAAGCAGAAGTTGCAGCTACAATGGCAGCAGCCTTGAATAACTAATAGAAAAGGAAGCAAATTGCTTCCTTTTTCTTTTTGTCTAGAGAGTAGATTCTGTATGAGTAAACAAAAAGCCCTTTAATAAGGGCTAAGTGCATTTAGGAGGCTACACTTCAAATTCATAGAGTGCTGTAGACAAATAACGTTCGCCGTTATCTGGTGCTAAAGCAAGGACTTTCTTACCTGCACCTAATTTCTTGGCAACCTCAATTGCCCCGTAAATCGCTGCAGCTGAAGAAATCCCAACAAGGAAGCCTTCTTTTCCACCAATTTCACGGCCAAGTGCTAAAGCATCATCTGACGTTACGCGGACGATACCATCATAGGCCTTTGTATCAAGTGTCTCAGGAATAAATCCAGCTGAGATGCCTTGAATTTTGTGGGGTCCTGGTTTTTCACCAGACAAGATAGCTGACTCGTCTGCCTCAACTGCATAAACTTGAATGTTTGAATTTGCTGCTTTAAGAGCGTGAGAGACACCTGAGATCGTTCCACCAGTACCAACACCACCCACAAAAGCATCTAAACCATCAGAACCGAAAGCAGCCAGTATTTCAGCTCCTGTTGTTCTTTCGTGTACTTCTGGATTAGCTGGATTATTAAATTGGAGTGGAAGGAAGCCGTCACGTTCAGCGGCGATTTCCTGAGCTTTGGCAATGGCCCCTTTCATTCCTTCGCTACCAGGAGTGAGGACGAGTTCAGCACCATAGGCTTGGATAATCTTACGGCGTTCCACGCTCATCGTTTCAGGCATGACGATAACAACTTTATATCCTTTAGCAGCACCTACCCATGAAAGACCAATACCAGTGTTTCCACTCGTTGCTTCAACAATAGTAGCACCCGGTTTTAGAATACCATCTTGTTCCGCTTTTTCAATCATGCTAAGGGCAATACGGTCTTTTACTGACGATCCAGGGTTAAAAGCTTCTAGTTTAACATAGACGTCTGCAGCACCCTCTGGAACAATGTTGTTAAGTTTAACAATCGGTGTTTGTCCGATTAGTTCAGTGATATTGTTATAAATAGCCATAGATATACCTCTTTGTATAAGATGATACTAGTATAACGCGCTTAAGGCTATTTGTAAAATATAGAAATCCTATCAAAGTGATAGGATTTTTTTATATCAAAGGTCTAAGCCATTAATTTTTAATCGATTGTGATAAGCCAATTCTAATAAATAGATGTAAAGCGGAAGGATGTCCGTTTTTTTAGGGAATTCAAATTTATGGAAACTCAGATGCTCATTATGTGCTTTTAGAAAGACATTTTCTAAGTAAGTGATTGTAATCTCACTATCATCTATACCTGCTCCAGCAGTCTCCATTTCAACGTTTACAATGTTCATCAAAAAGAGTGACTTAACAGACACCTTACGACCAGTAGTGCCTTGCTTATCTGTAAATATGATACGAATATTTGTAAAGATGATTGCGTCACGAATGAGCTTATATCCACTTTGGATTTCTTCATTCTCTAGTAGGTATTGACCATATTCTTTGATAAGAGCTTCTTTGTTTTGCTCGCTGAAGTTACCAGCAAGTCCTTGAATAAATTTCCCAAACGCCATGTATTTCTCCTTTGTTTACACTAAGTTTACAGGAACTTCAACTTCTCGTAAACCTTGATCTGTTAAAGTAACCTTTCCATTAAAAAACTCTACAAGAGCAGACTTGATATTTTCTTTCTCTTCCTTATCAACATAAATCATTGTATCAACTTGATCTGTAAAGTTTGTATCCAGCTCCATGAGATGATGCTCTCTAAGAAAATTACCATATTCTTGATACTGAGCGTAAGACATCTGAATGGCTATGCCAGCCTGTTCTTTGATTTCAATAATGCCAATTTCTTTGACAGCCAAGGCTACGCTACCTGCATAAGCACGAATCAAACCACCAGCACCTAGTTTGATGCCACCAAAGTAGCGTGTCACTACCACACAGAGATTGGTTAGATTATGATTTTCTAAGACACCCAGCATAGGGACTCCAGCAGTACCACTAGGTTCCCCATCATCACTCGTACGTTTGATTTCACTGCGTTCCCCTACAATAAAAGCAGAGCAGTTATGGGTGGCTTTATAGTGTTCTTTTTTGATGGTAGTTATGAAGTCACGAGCCTCTTCTTCGCTATAAACACGCTTGACATGACAGATAAATCGAGATTTTTTGATTTCTTCTTGGACCTGCCCATCCTCTTTAATTGTTCTAAATTCCATGATTTAATTGTACTAAAAAAATATCTAAAGTGCTAGATTTTTACGAATAAAGAAGTATGAAAGTAAATCCAAATTACCTCGGTCGCTTGTTTACTGAGAAAGAATTAACAGAAGAAGAACGGCAGATGGCTGAGAAACTTCCAGCAATGAGAAAAGAGAAAGGGAAACTGTTTTGTCAACGTTGTAATAGTAGTATTCTAGAAGAATGGCATTTGCCTATAGGCGCTTACTATTGTAGGGAGTGTTTATTGATGGAGAGAGTCAGGAGTGATCAAGCTTTATACTATTTTCCACAGGAGGATTTTCCTAAGCAAGACGTCCTCAAATGGCGTGGTCAGTTAACACCTTTTCAAGAAAAAGTTTCAGAGGGACTTCTTCAAGCGGTAGACAAGCAAGAGCCAACCTTGGTTCACGCTGTAACAGGAGCTGGAAAGACAGAGATGATTTATCAAGTTGTGGCTAAAGTGATTGATGAAGGTGGTGCAGTTTGTTTAGCCAGCCCTCGAATAGATGTTTGCTTGGAGTTATATAAGCGACTGCAGAATGACTTTGCTTGTGAGATAGCACTACTTCATGGTGAGTCAGAACCCTATTTTCGAACACCACTAGTTGTTGCAACGACTCATCAGCTGTTAAAATTTTATCATGCTTTTGATTTGCTGATAGTGGATGAAGTAGATGCCTTTCCTTATGTTGACAACTCTGTTCTTTACTATGCTGTAAACCAATGTGTAAAGGAGGAGGGGTTAAGGATATTTCTTACAGCAACTTCTACAGATGAGTTAGATAAGAAGGTTCGCACTGGAGAATTAAAACGATTGAGCTTGCCAAGACGATTTCATGGAAATCCATTGATTATTCCTAAACCAGTCTGGTTATCGGATTTTAATCGCTGTTTAGAGAAAAATCAATTGTCAACCAAGTTAAAGACTTATATTGAGAAACAGAGAAGAACAGGTTATCCCTTACTGATTTTTACATCAGAGATTAAGAAAGGCGAAAAACTAAAAGAAACACTACAGGTGTATTTCCCAGATGAGAAAATTGGTTTTGTATCTTCTATCACAGAAGATCGATTAGAGCAAGTACAAGCTTTTCGAGATGGAGAACTGACAATACTGATTAGTACAACAATATTGGAACGCGGGGTTACCTTCCCTTGTGTGGATGTTTTCGTAGTAGAAGCTAATCATCGTCTCTTTACCAAGTCTAGTTTGATTCAGATTGGAGGGCGAGTTGGACGCAGTATGGATAGACCAACTGGTGAGTTGCTCTTCTTTCATGATGGATTAAATGCTTCCATCAAAAAGGCAATCAAGGAAATCAAGCAGATGAATAAGGAGGCAGAGTTATGAACTGTTTACTATGTGGCCAGACTACAAAGAGTGAGCTGACTTTTAGCAGTCTCTTCCTTTTGAAGGATGACTGCAGTTATCTTTGTTCAGATTGTGCTTCTAGTTTTGAGAAGATTGGTGAGAATTATTGCCCAAACTGTATGAAAACAGGCATGTCAACTAAGTGTCAAGATTGTAAACTTTGGTGTAAAAAAGGAATTCAGGTTGATCATAAGGCAATCTTTACCTATAATCAAGCTATGAAAGACTTTTTCAGTCGATATAAGTTTGATGGCGATTTTTTGCTTAGAAAAGTTTTTGCTTCTGTTCTTGCTGAGGAGCTGAAAAAGTATAGAGGATATCAATTTGTGTTGATTCCCCTAAGCCCTGAAAGATTGCTTGAGAGGGGGTTTAACCAAGTCGAGGGTTTGGTTGAGGCAGCAGGCTTTTCTTTTAAAGATATATTAGGAAAAAGAGAAGAGAGCGCTAGTTCTTCTAAAAGCCGTTTGGAAAGGTTAGCTACTGAAATTCCATTTTTTATTAAAGATGGTATCTCGCTTCCTAAGAAGATTTTGCTGATTGATGACATCTATACAACAGGGGCAACTGTGAATCGAGTGAAACGACTTTTGGAAGAAGCAGGTGCTTTGGAAGTTAAAACTTTTTCCCTTGTAAGATGAGGAAAAAATTTGCAAAATGAAAATGAAAGCGTTATAATATAGTTAGAAAAACAAAAATGTTTAGAAAGAAGGTACTTATATGATTAAATATAGTATCCGTGGTGAAAACCTAGAAGTAACAGAAGCAATTCGTGATTATGTAGTTTCTAAACTCGAAAAGATCGAAAAGTATTTCCAACCTGAGCAGGAGTTGGATGCACGTGTGAACTTGAAAGTTTACCGTGAAAAAACAGCAAAGGTTGAAGTAACAATTCCACTTGGATCTATCACTCTTCGCGCTGAAGATATTTCTCAAGATATGTATGGTTCTATCGATCTTGTGACAGATAAAATTGAACGTCAGATTCGTAAAAATAAAACTAAAATCGAACGTAAGAATAAAAATAAAGTTGCGACAAGTCAACTCTTTACAGATGCTCTGGTAGAAGATGCAAATGTAGTGCAACCAAAAGTTGTTCGTTCAAAACAAATTGATTTGAAGCCAATGGATTTAGAAGAAGCCCTTCTCCAAATGGATTTATTGGGACATGATTTCTTTATCTATGTAGATGTGGAAGATCAAACAACTAATGTTTTGTATCGCCGTGAAGATGGTGAAGTTGGTTTGTTAGAAGTAAAAGAATCATAAAATAGAATTTTTAAAGTGGTTTACACCAGTGTAAACCATTTTTATATTGCATTATTATAAAAGGTATAAATGGGGGCAGTTATGAAAGACGTGGTGATTGTTTCAGCAGTGCGAACTCCAATAGGCTCCTTTGGAGGAAGTTTGAAGAATGTTTCAGCTGTTGATTTGGGAGCTTTGGTTATTAAGAGTGCTTTGGAAAAAGCCAATGTCAAACCAGAGCAGGTAGACGAAGTGATTATGGGGAATGTCCTAGGCGCAGGTTTAGGTCAAAACGTAGCTCGTCAAATGAGCGTTCATGCAGGACTCCCTGAATTTACACCAGCCTTTGCCATCAATAAGGTTTGTGGTTCCGGTTTGAAGGCCGTGCAGTTGGCTGCTCAAGCGATTCGATGTGGCGATGCAGATATTATCGTAGCTGGTGGTGCAGAAAACATGAGTCAGGCTCCATACGTTTTGCCAAGTTTCCGTTGGGGCGGCCGTATGGGCGATTCGAAAGTGGTAGATACCATGATTAAGGACGGTTTGTCTGATGCCTTTAACGAATACCATATGGGGATTACAGCTGAGAGTGTGGCTGAAGAATATGGCATCAGTCGAGAAGAGCAAGATGCTCTTGCTTTAGAGTCACAAAAACGAGCAGTGGCGGCTATAGAATCTGGACGCTTTAAAGAAGAGATTGTGCCAGTTGTCATTCCTCAACGCAAAGGCGATTCGATCGTTTTTGATACAGATGAATATCCTAGAAAAGATACTAGCTTGGAGAGTTTATCTAAGCTAGGTCCTGTTTTCAAAAAAGACGGTTCTGTCACAGCGGGAAATGCTTCCGGTATCAATGACGGGGCAGCAGCTGTCTTAATCATGAGTGCTGAAAAAGCTAAAGAATTAGGTTTGCCAGTGATTGTCCGCATTCGTTCGTATGCAAGTGTAGGTTTGGATCCTAAGATGATGGGATGTGGGCCGATTTATGCGACTCGCAAGGCTCTTGAAAAAGGCAATTTGACAGTTGATGATCTCGACTTGATTGAGTCAAATGAAGCTTTTGCTGCTCAGGCTTGTGCGGTTGGCAAAACACTTGGTTTCAATACTGATATTGTCAATGTCAATGGTGGCGCGATTGCTCTTGGTCACCCAATTGGGGCTTCCGGTTGCCGTATCCTAGTAACGCTGGTACATGAGATGATGAAACGTGATGCTAAAACTGGGTTAGCTACTCTCTGTATCGGAGGAGGGATGGGAACTGCCCTTATCGTAGAACGTTAGGTGTTAGTGATCTGAACGCGTGGGTAGGAGGGTGATGATTCCCTCCTCTTTTTGTGTCTGAAGTTAGAGAAATGAAGGGCTTGCATCTTTTAAAAGGTCGCTTTTTAAGGGTTTTTGTGATATAATAATGCGCAAGAGGTTTAGAATGAAAAAAAATAATTTAATCCCGTTTTCTGTGGTCTTATTAGGACTTGCAACTTTCGGAATCTTAACTTTGCTGATTATTTTTTCACATAATCTTGCTGTAACAATCACTGTTTTGTTTTTATTTGTACTGCTTTATTTGCTTTTATTCGTTTGGCAAAAAAAACAGTATGAAAAGAGCGAAATTGAACAAATCCAATATGTAAATCACCAAGCCGAAAATAGCTTGAGTACTTTGCTTGATCAAATGCCGGTGGGAGTCCTGAAATTAGACTTATCAAGCGGAGAAGTGGAATGGTTTAATCCTTATGCTGAGCTGATTTTAACTACTGAAGAAGGCGAAATTGATGTTGAATTAATTCAAACCATCATCAAGGCTTCTGTTGGGAACCCAGGTTCGTATGCTACCTTGGGCGAAACACGATATGCTGTCCATATGGACAAGGCTTCGGGTGTTTTGTATTTCTTTGATGTTTCTGGAGAGTACGAAGCAACTGTCGAATTGGTAACTAGCCGTCCAGTCATTGGAGTCATCTCAGTAGATAACTATGATGATTTGGAGGATGCGACGTCTGACTCTGATATCAGCCATATCAATAGCTTTGTAGCCAATTTTGTTTCAGAATTTGCTAGTAAGTATGCTATGTTTTCTCGCCGTGTGGGGATGGATCGTTTTTATGTATTCACAGATTACACGGTACTAGAGGAATTGATGAATGATAAATTCTCCGTTATTGATACTTTCCGAGAAGAATCAAAACAGAGGCATCTACCCCTAACTTTAAGTATGGGATTTTCTTATGGTGATGGAAACCATGAAGAGATAGGGAAAATTGCCTTGCTCAACTTGAACTTAGCAGAAGTTCGCGGTGGTGATCAGGTGGTGGTCAAGGAAAATAACGAAACCAAGAATCCTGTCTACTTTGGTGGAGGAACTGCTGCATCTATCAAACGTACTCGTACACGTACCAGAGCCATGATGACAGCCATTTCTGATAAGATTCGAAGTGTTGACCAAGTTTTTGTAGTCGGTCATAAAAATCTAGATATGGATGCTTTGGGATCTGCTGTTGGTATGCAGTTGTTTGCAAGTAATATTATTGAGAACAGTTATGCTGTCTATGATGCAGACCATATGCCAGCAGATATCGAACGTGCTATTCAGTTCTTGAAGAAGGAAGATGTCACGAAACTTTTATCTCTTACAGATGCGATGAAGTTAGTTACAAACCGTTCATTATTGATTCTGGTGGATCATTCCAAGACGGCTTTGACTTTGTCAAAAGATTTTTATGATTTGTTCACTCAAACTATTGTTATTGACCATCATAGACGTGATCAGGATTTCCCTGAGAATGCAGTCATCACCTATATTGAAAGTGGGGCAAGTAGTGCCAGTGAGTTGGTCACAGAATTGATTCAGTTCCAAAATTCTAAGAAAAATCGTTTGAGTCGTATGCAGGCCAGTGTTTTGATGGCTGGTATGATGCTGGATACCAAGAATTTCACATCTCGCGTGACGAGCCGAACCTTTGATGTGGCTAGCTATCTGAGAACACGGGGAAGTGACAGTATTGCTATCCAGGAGATTGCTGCGACAGATTTTGAAGAGTACCGTGAGGTAAATGAACTCATTTTACAAGGTCGTAAGTTAGGTTCAGATATCTTGATTGCCCGAGCTAAGGACTCAATGTCTTATGACACAGTTGTTATCAGTAAGGCTGCCGATGCTATGCTGGCTATGTCAGGTATTGAAGCCAGCTTCGTTCTAGCAAAAAATACACAAGGATTTATCTCTATCTCAGCTCGAAGTCGTAGTAAAATCAATGTGCAACGCATTATGGAAGAGCTGGGTGGTGGAGGTCACTTTAATCTAGCAGCTGCGCAAATCGAGGATATGAGTTTGTCGGAAGCAGGAGAAAAATTGACTCAACTAATCTTGGAAGAACTAAAGGAAAAGGAGAAAGAAGAATGAAAGTAATCTTTTTAGCAGATGTTAAAGGAAAAGGGAAGAAAGGCGAAATCAAGGAAGTGCCAACTGGCTATGCTCAAAACTTCCTGATTAAAAAGAATTTGGCCAAGGAAGCGACTGCTCAAGCAGTGGGTGAGTTGCGTGGAAAACAAAAATCTGAAGAAAAAGCTCATGCAGAGATGATTGCTGAAGCAAAGGCTATCAAGGCTAAGCTTGAAGCAGAAGAAACTGTTGTAGAGTTTGTTGAAAAGGTTGGACCAGATGGCCGTACATTTGGCTCTATCACTAACAAGAAAATTGCAGAAGAATTGCAAAAGCAGTTTGGTATTAAGATTGACAAACGCAATATTCAAGTGCAAGCACCAATTCGAGCAGTAGGTTTGATTGATGTACCAGTGAAGATCTATCAAGATGTTACAAGTGTCATCAATCTTTGTGTAAAAGAAGGTTAAGTTTACAACTTCTTGACAAGATTGTAAAAGGAAGGAAAGTCGGATGGCAGAAGTAGAGGAACTGCGAGTTCAACCTCAGGATATTTTGGCAGAACAATCTGTTCTGGGGGCTATTTTTATAGATGAGAGTAAGCTCGTTTTTGTCCGAGAATACATTGATTCTCGTGACTTCTTTAAGTATGCTCATCGGTTGATTTTCCAAGCGATGGTAGATTTGTCGGATCGTGGGGAAGCAATTGATGCGACGACAGTTCGGACGATTTTGGATAGCCAAGGGGATCTCCAAAATATTGGTGGCTTGTCCTATCTTGTTGAAATCGTCAACTCTGTACCAACTTCAGCTAATGCGGAGTATTATGCTAAAATTGTAGCTGAAAAGGCTATGCTACGTCGCTTGATTTCCAAATTGACAGAGTCTGTCAACCAAGCCTATGAGGCTTCTAAGCCTGCAGATGAAATCATTGCTCAGGCTGAAAAGGGGCTCATTGATGTTAGCGAAAACGCCAATCGTAGTGGTTTCAAGAACATCCGAGATATTCTAAATATCAACTTTGGGAACCTAGAAGTTCGGTCACAACAAACAACGGATATCACTGGTATTGCAACGGGCTACCGTGATTTGGACCATATGACGACAGGTCTTCATGAGGAGGAGTTAATTATCCTAGCGGCGCGACCAGCAGTTGGTAAGACGGCCTTTGCTTTGAACATTGCTCAGAACATCGGGACTAAGTTGGACAAGACGGTTGCTATCTTTTCGCTGGAAATGGGTGCGGAAAGTCTAGTAGACCGTATGTTGGCTGCTGAAGGTTTGGTGGAGTCCCATTCTATCCGTACAGGTCAATTGACTGATGAGGAGTGGCAAAAGTATACCATTGCTCAAGGGAACCTAGCTAACGCGAGTATCTATATCGATGATACGCCAGGGATTCGAATCACGGAAATTCGTTCGCGTTCACGTAAACTGGCTCAAGAAACAGGCAATCTAGGCTTGATTTTGATCGACTACCTACAGCTTATCACAGGTACTGGTCGTGAGAACCGCCAACAAGAAGTCTCTGAAATTTCTCGTCAGTTAAAAATTCTAGCTAAGGAGCTAAAGGTTCCAGTCATTGCTCTTAGTCAGTTATCTCGTGGAGTTGAACAGCGTCAAGATAAGAGACCAGTCTTGTCTGATATTCGTGAATCGGGTTCTATCGAGCAGGATGCGGATATCGTAGCCTTTCTGTACCGTGACGACTACTATGATCGTGCAGGTGAAGAAGAGGAAGGAATTCCAAATAACAAGGTTGAGGTTATCATCGAGAAAAACCGTAGTGGAGCTCGTGGAACGGTGGAATTGATTTTCCAAAAAGAATACAATAAATTTTCAAGTATCTCAAAGAGGGAGGCATAAGATGTCAGATGCATTTACAGATGTAGCCAAGATGAAAAAAATCAAAGAAGAGATCAAGGCGCATGAGGGACAAGTCGTTGAAATGACTTTGGAGAATGGCCGTAAGCGCCAAAAAAATAGATTGGGTAAGCTAATTGAGGTTTATCCGTCTCTATTTATCGTTGAATTTGGGGATGTTGAAGGAGACAAACAAGCCAATGTCTATGTTGAATCCTTCACCTACTCAGATATCTTGACAGAAAAGAACTTGATTCGCTATCTAGACTAAGAATCCTAAAATGAAGTGAGCTTTGCTCACTTTTTTTCTTTTTCTCCCGAATAGTATAAACGAGGGTAACCTCGGAAATTTATATTATTAAGGAGAATGAATGACGTTTTTTAAATCAGGAGTTAAGAAGAGTAGATATACTCAGTTGGGTTTAGGGCTGGCTACTTTGTTTGTTACAAGTACCTTTTTGTTTGGTGGAGAATCGGTTCAGGCCGATAGTGTAGCGCGTGGAGATGACTATCCGCTTCACTACAAAAATGGTAGTGTTGAAATCGATCAGTGGCGGATGTATTCTCGCCAGTGTACCTCTTTTGCGGCCTTTCGTTTGAGTAGTGTAAATGGCTTTGAGATTCCTCCTGCCTACGGAAATGCGAATGAATGGGGACATCGTGCAAGGCGAGAAGGCTACCGTGTGGATACTAAGCCAGAAGTTGGGGCTATTGCTTGGTCGACAGAAGGATATTATGGGCACGTGGCCTGGGTATCAAATGTATCAGGGGATACGATTGAAATCGAAGAGTATAACTATGGGGTTCGAGAAAAGTATAACCGTCGAAAAGTCAAGGCTAGTTCGATGACAGGTTTTATTCATTTCAAGGATTTATCTACTAGCCATAGTGCGGGTGAGAATACTCGTAACTCAGAGCTTCCGTCCAGTGGGACAATAGTATTCACGGGGGAATCGCCTATTATGGACCAACCGTCAAGTACAGGACAGGTTATTGACTACTATTATGCTGGTGAGAGTGTGAGCTATGACCAGGTTATTGAAAAGGATGGTTATAAGTGGCTCGGTTATTTGTCTTATAGCGGTTCTAGAAGATATGTGCAGTATGCAGAGCTAAGCAATACAGAAAAAGGCTGGAAAAAAGAAGGAGGGAGTTGGTATTACCGAGAGAATGGTAAGCTAGCGACTGGATGGAAAAAGGTCAATGGCAATTGGTATCGTTTAAAAGAAAATGGGGTCATGTCAACTGGCTGGATTAAGGATGGCTCTTACTGGTATTACCTGAAGGCTTCGGGTGAGATGCAGACGGGCTGGCTTAAAGACAAGGGAACTTGGTATTACTTAGAGGAATCTGGTCGGATGAAAGCTAGTCAATGGTTCCAAGTCTCGGGCAAATATTACTATGTCGATGCTTCGGGAGCCTTAGCTGTTAATACGATTATTGATGGCCACAGACTCGACAGTGATGGGGTAAGAACAGGAAGTATTTCTTAAACATCGTACAGACTTTCTTCTTGTTTATAAAATTTTAAAAGCTATAACAAATTAGTTGACGCTCATTAAGTAGTATAATATAATAATATTAAAAAACTATAAGAGGGGCTTTGTCTAATGGACAAGAAGAAAGTTATTTTAACAAGTTTAGCAAGTGCAGCTGTATTGGGAGCTAGTGTACTCGTTTCACAGCCTTCAGTAGTTAAGGCAGATGAAGGGAAAGCAGAAGAGCAGGCAGTTGCTCCTGCACAACCACAAGCTGGAACAGAAGGGGAGAGCGGTGCTCAAACTGAAAAGGGATCAGAAAACGCTAGTCCAGCTAATCCTGGTGCGACAAATCCAGCTAAAATGACCAAAGAAGAGTTGATGAAGGCTTTGGATGAACTTGAGGAACAGGCTATTAGTGATATTAAGGATAAGGAAGCAATTGAGGACAAAGAGGCTGCAACTGAAGCTGTGAAGGAATATATCGGTAAGATGTATATTTCAGACACTCTTGAGTCTGGAGAGCTCAGCCTAGATAATATCATCGCTGAATTGCCAGAAGGTGCAGAAGATAAGGCTGTGGTAACAGGTCCTGAAGCTCAAACTAATAAAAAATTATCTACTGAGGAGAAGGCTCTACTAGACCAGGCTGAAAAAGATGCCAAAGAACAAGTTTCTCAAGCGACGGATGCTCTGGTTCAAGCCCTAGCATCTCTTGAAAATGCTGTAATTGAAGATATTAAAAAAGACGCTTCAATCACCGATAAAGAAACGGCCATCAAAGAAGCCAAAGAAGAGATCGGTAAAGAAGACCTTTTGAAGGCTATCGCAGATGAGGATTTGGAGATTGGTGATGTTATTGTAGACTGGCCAGCAGATACGAGCGAGCACAAAACAGTAGTTGAACCTGTATCAGAATTCACAGATGAAGACCAAGCTAAGTTAGACGAAGCTGATAAAGAGGCTCAGGTTGATGCAGCTAAAGTTCGCTCAGATTTAATCGCTACCCTAGAAAAAATTGAAAGAGAGACAATCGACGACATCAACAAAGATGCCACTATCACTGATAAGGAAGCAGCAATCAAGGCAGCTAAAGAAGTGATTGACAAGGACGGCATCTTGAAAGCCATCGAAGAAGGTGACATTGATGCCTCAGACTTGTTAGATGATTTCTTGGCAGAAGACAGCGATCAGGTGACACCGGCCGAAGCGCTGAGTCAAGACGATTTCTCAAGCCAAGACCAAGCTAAACTCGCTGCAGCCGATAAGGAAGCGGCGGAAGAGGCAGCCAAAGTTCGCTCAGATTTAATCGCTACCTTAGAAAAAATTGAAAGAGAGACAATCGACGACATCAACAAAGATACCACTATCACTGATAAGGAAGCAGCGATTAAGGCGGCTAAAGAAGTGATTGGCAAGGATGCTATCTTGAAAGCCATTGAAGAAGGTGACATTGATGCCTCAGACTTGTTAGATGATTTCTTGGCAGAAGACAGCGATCAGGTGACACCAGCCGAAGCGATGAGCCAAGAAGATTTCTCAAGTCAAGACCAAGCTAAACTCGCTGCAGCGGACAAGGAAGCAGCAGAAGAAGCAGCCAAAGTTCGCTCAGATTTAATCGCTACCCTAGAAAAAATTGAAAAATCAACCATCGATGACATCAACAAGGATGCCACTATCACTGATAAGGAAGCAGCCATCAAGGCAGCTAAAGAAGTGATTGGCAAGGACGGCATCTTGAAAGCTATCGAAGAAGGTGACATTGATGCCTCAGACTTGTTAGATGATTTCTTGGCAGAGGATAGCGATCAGGTAAGCCCAGCTGAATCGAAGACTCAATCACAGCTTTCTAGCCAAGACCAAGCTAAACTCACTGCAGCAGATAAGGAAGCAGCCGAGGTGGCTAAGAAAGAGGAAGAAGCTAAGAAGGCGGCAGAAGAAAAAGCCCACAGCGAATTGTTGACAACCCTTGAGGGTATCGAAAAATCAACCATCGATGACATCAACAAGGATGCCACTATCACTGATAAGGAAGCGGCGATTAAGGCGGCTAAAGAAGTGATTGGCAAGGATGCCATCTTGAAAGCTATCGAAGATGGAGATATCGAAGCGTCTGACTTGCTAGATGATTTCTTAGCAGAAGACAGTGACCAGGTGACACCAGCCGAAGAGATGAGCCAAGACGATTTCTCAAGCCAAGACCAAGCTAAACTTGCTGCAGCTGACAAGGAAGCGGCAGAAGAAAATAGTAATGCGAAAAAACTTGAGCTAAGTAAATTAGAAGAGCAAGTTGCTAAGATTAAAGCGCAATTATCAAGTTTACAAGTTTCTGGTGACAAGAATAGTCAAGTCAAAGACTTGCAACAAGCTTTAGTAGACTATGAGGATGCTATTAAGACTCTAAGCAGTGTCATGTCGGCTGTTCTTGAAATTGAAGACTTTAAAGGTGGGGTGAACGCAGTAGAAGCTGCAACTGCAGAGTTGCCAGAATACAACAAAGGTGTAAATGCGGTAGAAGCTGCTGTAAATGAACTCCCAGCCTATGCAGAAAGTGGCGCTCCAGTCGTAGCGAACGTTCCAGCTTACGGAGAAAGCGGTACACCAATAGTAAACAATACTCTGCCTTATGCAGAAAGTGGCGCCCCAGCCGTAGTGAATGTTCCAGCTTACGGAGAAAGCGGTACACCAATAGTCAGCAACACTCTGCCTTATGCAGAAAGTGGTGCACCAGCCGTAGCAAATGTTCCAGCTTACGGAGAAAGTGGCGCACCAGCCGTAGCGAGTGTTCCAGCCTATGGAGAAAGCGGTGCCCCAGCAGTATCCAATATTCCAGCCTATGCTGAAAAGATTGAACCTGCAGTAAATGAAGTTCCAGAATACACTGGCAGTGTAGCTCCTTTGGCTACAAGCCCTACTCTTGGAACTGAACAAGATCGTACCTACAAAGCGCCTGCAGCAACGGATGAACAACTCCTTCCAAATACAGGAAGCCAAGATGCTTCAGCAGTTGCATCGCTAGGATTTATTGGTCTCCTTCTTGGTTTGCTACCATTTGCAAAGAGAAAATTGAACAAATAAATCGCATGAAATCAATAAAAGAAAAGGATTTGAATAGTCCTTTTCTTTTTTATGGTGAAATAGGAACAAGTCCACGTTTTTCAGCTCTTTCCGATGGTATTTTTCCCCTCTTTCCTTTATAATGGGTGTATGGACAAGAAAAAATTATTATTAATTGATGGATCTTCAGTTGCTTTTCGAGCTTTTTTTGCGCTCTATCAGCAGTTGGATCGTTTTAAAAATGCTAATGGCCTTCATACCAATGCAATCTATGGCTTTCAACTCATGTTGAATCATGTCTTAGAGCGGGTTGAGCCCAGTCATGTTTTGGTAGCCTTTGATGCAGGTAAGACGACTTTTCGAACAGAGATGTATGCAGACTACAAAGGTGGCCGTGCTAAAACTCCAGATGAGTTTCGTGAGCAATTTCCCTTCATTCGTGAGTTGTTAGACCATCTTGGGATTCGCCATTATGAGTTGGCCCAGTATGAAGCGGATGATATCATCGGGACTTTAGGCCGTTTGGCTGAGAAGGATTCTTTTGATGTGACAATCGTTAGCGGAGATAAGGATTTGATCCAGTTGACGGATGAGCATACGGTGGTCGAGATTTCTAAGAAAGGTGTGGCTGAGTTTGAGGCCTTTACGCCGGACTATCTCATGGAAAAGATGGGCCTCACGCCAGCTCAGTTCATTGATCTTAAGGCCCTCATGGGGGATAAGTCTGATAATATCCCTGGTGTCACGAAAGTCGGTGAAAAGACGGGTATCAAGCTCTTGCTGGAACATGGTTCGCTCGAGGGTATTTATGAAAATATCGATGGGATGAAGGCTTCTAAGATGAAGGAAAATCTCATCAATGACAAGGAACAAGCCTTTTTGTCTAAAACCTTGGCGACCATTGAAACTCAGGCACCAATTGAGATTGGCCTTGATGATTTGGTATATAATGGCCCAGATGTGGAAAATCTCGGGAAATTCTACGATGAGATGGGCTTCAAACAGCTCAAACAAGCTCTAAATGTTTCGTCGAAGGATGCGCCTGAGAGCTTGGATTTCACTATTGTTGACCACGTCAGTCAAGACATGCTGAGTGCCGACTCTATCTTCCACTTTGAACTCTTTGGAGAAAACTACCATACAGATGATTTGGTTGGTTTTGCTTGGTCTTGTGGGGATAAACTTTACGCTACAGATAAACTTGAGCTCTTGCAGGAGCCGATTCTCAAGAATTTTCTAGAAAAAACACCTCTGAAAGTGTATGACTTTAAGAAAGCGAAGGTTCTTTTAAATCGTTTGGGCTTGAATTTGCAGGCCCCTGCTTTTGACAGTCGTTTGGCCAAATACCTCCTCTCTACTGTCGAGAACAATGAAATTTCAACCATTGCGAATCTCTATGGCCAGACTTATTTGGCTGATGATGAGACCTTCTACGGTAAGGGGGTCAAGAAAGCTATCCCTGAGAGAGAGAAATTCTTGGGGCATTTGGCTCGCAAGGTTTCTGTTTTGGTTGAGACCGAGCCGGTTTTACTTGAAAAACTCAGTGAACATGGGCAGTTAGATCTTCTCTATGACATGGAGCAACCTCTGGCTTTTGTCCTTGCTAAGATGGAAATTGCTGGGATCAAGGTCAAAAAAGAAACCCTACTTGAAATGCAGGCTGAAAATGAGGTCGTCATTGAGCAACTCACTCAAGAGATTTACGAACTAGCTGGTGAAGAGTTTAATATCAATTCACCTAAGCAGTTAGGCGTCCTTCTCTTTGAAAAACTGGGTCTTCCTCTAGAGTACACCAAGAAAACCAAGACAGGTTACTCGACAGCCGTGGATGTGCTTGAGCGACTAGCTCCTATTGCTCCGATTGTTAAAAAAATCCTCGACTACCGTCAGATTGCTAAGATCCAATCTACCTATGTGATTGGTTTGCAAGACTGGATTTTGGATGATGGCAAGATCCACACGCGCTATGTGCAAGATTTGACTCAGACCGGACGTCTGTCTAGTGTAGATCCAAACCTCCAAAATATCCCTGTACGTTTGGAACAAGGCCGCCTCATTCGTAAGGCTTTTGTGCCTGAGTGGGAGGATAGCGTTCTTCTTAGCTCGGATTATTCGCAGATTGAGTTGCGCGTCTTGGCGCATATCTCTAAGGATGAGCACTTGATTAAGGCCTTTCAAGAGGGAGCAGACATCCATACCTCGACAGCCATGCGTGTCTTTGGAATTGAACGCCCTGAGGATGTGACTCCAAACGACCGTCGTAATGCTAAGGCGGTAAACTTTGGAGTGGTTTACGGGATTTCAGACTTTGGTTTGTCTAATAATCTGGGGATCAGCCGTAAGGAAGCCAAAGCCTACATTGACACTTACTTTGAACGCTTCCCAGGTATTAAAAACTACATGGATGAGGTGGTGCGTGAGGCGCGTGATAAGGGATATGTAGAGACCCTCTTCAAGCGTCGTCGTGAGTTGCCAGATATTAATTCGCGCAACTTTAACATTCGTGGTTTTGCAGAGCGGACTGCCATCAACTCTCCTATCCAGGGTTCAGCAGCAGATATTCTCAAGATTGCTATGATTCAGCTAGACAAGGCTTTAGTAGCGGGCGGTTATCAGACCAAGATGCTGTTACAAGTGCATGATGAAATCGTCCTCGAGGTTCCGAAATCAGAACTAGTAGCCATCAAAGTACTGGTGAAACAAACCATGGAAGAAGCCATCCAGCTCAGTGTTCCCCTTATCGCAGATGAAAATGAAGGGGCAACATGGTACGAGGCTAAATAAGAAAGTTATGAAAGAGTTTGAAACATTTGTCTTCAAACTCTTTTTCATGATTTTCTGTAAGCAGTTTTCTTGACTTTTCCTTGTATTTGCGTTACTATATGTCCATATAAGATATGGGAGTCTGTGTACAGTCTGAGAGGAAGTGTTAAACTTCGACCGCACCTGATCTGGGTAATGCCAGCGTAGGGAACGATACTTAGCCGAATTCTGCACCTTTTCCATATATGGAAGGGGTTTTCTTTTTGTCAAAAAGGAAAACCGAGAAGAGGAGGTTTTTATGAAAGCAAGCATTGCCTTGCAAGTCTTACCCCTATCACAGGGGATTGATCGAATTGCTATTATCGATCAGGTTATTACCTATCTGCAAGCTCAGTCTGTAACCATGGTGGTGACACCATTTGAAACGGTCTTGGAAGGGGAGTTTGATGAGCTCATGCGCATTCTCAAAGAAACGCTAGAAGTGGCAGGGCAGGAGGCAGATAATGTCTTTGCCAATGTCAAAATAAATATAGGAGAGAT
Source organism: Streptococcus sp. GP0011 (assembly GCF_030546305.1). GTDB lineage: Bacteria > Bacillota > Bacilli > Lactobacillales > Streptococcaceae > Streptococcus. The sequence continues at coordinate 61,370 of NZ_JAUONR010000006.1, forward strand.
TTTAAGCATCGATGACAAACTTGAAAAGTATACTGAGACGACACATTAGTCTATTGGGTTTTCTAGGAGTCTTGTCAATCTGGCAGTTAGCGGGAATATTCAAACTTTTACCCAAGTTTATCCTGCCAACTCCTTTTGAAATTCTCCAGGCCTTTGCTCGTGACAGAGAATTTCTCTGGCACCATAGCTGGGCGACCTTGAGAGTGGCTTTGCTAGGTCTAGTCTTAGGAGTCTTGATTGCCTGTCTGATGGCAGTGCTTATGGACAGTCTAACTTGGCTCAATGATCTTATCTACCCTATGATGGTGGTTGTTCAGACCATTCCGACCATTGCTATAGCTCCTATCTTGGTCTTGTGGCTAGGCTATGGAATTTTGCCCAAGATTGTCTTGATAATCTTGACGACAACCTTCCCTATCATCGTCAGTATTTTAGATGGATTTAGGCATTGTGACAAGGATATGCTGACCTTGTTTAGTCTGATGCGAGCCAAGCCTTGGCAAATCCTGTGGCATTTTAAAATCCCGGTCAGTCTGCCTTACTTTTATGCAGGTCTGAGGGTTAGTGTCTCCTACGCCTTTATTACAACAGTGGTATCTGAGTGGTTGGGAGGTTTTGAAGGACTAGGTGTTTACATGATTCAGTCCAAGAAACTGTTTCAGTATGATACCATGTTTGCCATTATTATTCTGGTGTCGATTATCAGCCTTCTCGGTATGAAGTTGGTCGATATTAGTGAAAAATACGTGATTAAATGGAAACGTACTTAAATAGAGCGTTTTAGAAAAAGAAAAGAGGAAATAAAATGAAGAAAACATGGAAAGTGTTTTTAATGCTTGTAACAGCTCTTGTGGCTGTCGTGCTGGTGGCTTGTGGCCAAGGAACTGCTTCTAAGGACAGTAAGGAAGCGGAACTCAAGAAGATTGACTTTATCCTAGACTGGACGCCAAATACTAACCACACAGGGCTATACGTTGCCAAGGAAAAAGGTTATTTCAAAGAAGCTGGAGTGGATGTTGATTTGAAATTGCCACCTGAAGAAAGCTCGTCTGACTTGGTGATCAATGGCAAGGCGCCGTTTGCTATCTATTTCCAAGACTACATGGCTAAAAAATTGGAAAAAGGAGCAGGGATTACTGCCGTTGCTGCTATCGTTGAACATAATACATCTGGAATCATCTCACGCAAATCTGACAATGTCACCAGTCCAAAAGACTTGGTTGGTAAGAAATACGGAACTTGGAATGACCCAACGGAACTGGCTATGTTGAAAACCTTGGTAGAATCACAAGGAGGAGACTTTGAGAAGGTCGAAAAAGTACCAAACAACGACTCAAACTCTATCACACCAATTGCCAATGGCGTTTTTGACACTGCTTGGATCTACTACGGTTGGGATGGTATCCTTGCCAAATCTCAAGGCGTAGAGGCTAACTTCATGTATTTGAAAGACTATGTCAAGGAGTTTGACTACTACTCACCCGTTATCATCGCAAACAATGACTATCTAAAAGACAACAAGGAAGAAGCTCGTAAAGTCATCCAAGCCATCAAAAAAGGCTACCAATATGCCATGGAGCATCCAGAAGAAGCTGCAGATATCCTCATCAAGAATGCACCTGAACTCAAGGAAAAACGTGACTTTGTCATCGAATCTCAAAAATACTTGTCAAAAGAATACGCAAGTGACAAGGAAAAATGGGGACAATTTGATGCAGCTCGCTGGAATGCCTTCTACAAATGGGACAAAGAAAATGGTATCCTTAAAGAAGACTTGACTGACAAAGGTTTCACTAATGAATTTGTAAAATAATGACAGAAATTAGACTAGAACACGTAAGCTATGCCTATGGCGATGAAAAGATTTTAGAGGACATCAACCTGCAGGTGACTTCGGGTGAAGTGGTTTCTATCCTAGGTCCAAGTGGTGTTGGAAAGACCACTCTCTTTAACCTAATCGCTGGGATTTTAAAAGTCCAGTCGGGGAGAATTGTCCTTGATGGCGAGGAAAATCCTAAGGGGCGCGTGAGTTATATGCTGCAAAAGGATCTCCTCTTGGAGCACAAGACGGTGCTTGGCAATATCATCTTGCCCCTCTTGATTCAAAAGGTGGATAAGGCGGAGGCCATTGCCCGAGCGGATGAGATCCTTGCGACCTTCCAGTTGACAGCTGTACGGGATAAGTATCCTCACGAACTCAGTGGAGGGATGCGTCAGCGTGTAGCCTTGCTCCGGACCTATCTTTTTGGGCACAAGCTCTTTCTTCTTGACGAAGCCTTTAGTGCCTTGGATGAGATGACCAAGATGGAACTCCACTCTTGGTATCTGGAGATTCACAAACAGCTACAGCTGACGACCCTCATCATCACGCATAGTATCGAAGAGGCCCTCAATCTCAGCGACCGCATCTATATCTTGAAAAATCGTCCTGGACAGATTGTCTCTGAAGTCAAACTAGATTGGCCCCAGAACGAAGACAAGGAAGTCCAAAAAATTGCCTACAAACGACAAATATTAGCAGAATTGGGATTAAATACGTAGCCTTTTAGGAAATTAGAATATATTAAATACAAGCGAAATCCTTGCTTGTATTTTTTATTTCAAAGCTGATGAACATGCATGATTAGGCTTAATATTTAAAGAAATGGTAAGTTAATATAAAAATAAATAAATTTTAGTTGACATTTTGTAATAGAACTGTATAATATAATTGAACCATTATAGACAATAAGGAGGATAATGTGGTGAAAAAGAGAACTAGTAAACTCTTTCATGGCTTGATGGCCTTGCTACTGGTTGTGTCGGTCTTTTTGCCTGCACTAAGACTTAATGGAGTAGTTAGTGCTGCCGAAAAAACTGAATCAGAGTACACTTTGACTACAGAGCCGACGATTAATACGAACCGATTAGTCGATCATGCCAAATATGGTGAAGGTAAGTTCTATCTTAAAACAACTTACGCATTCCCAGACAATGTAACTCTGAATAACGGTGATTTCATGGTTTATCACGTTCCAAATGAGTTCAAAATCGAAGTAGATTCTACTACAGATTTGAAAGCTCCGAACGGTGATACGATTGCAACGCTGACAACAGAGAAGGCAACGAATACTGCTAAGATTACAGTAACAAACGAAGAGTACTTTAAGAAGTTTAATGAGAACAAACAAATTGTTGCATCATTTACTGTAGTATGGGCAGACCATGTTGAAAAGAATAAGGAATATGAAATCAACATTCCTGGTGCAGGAGTTTATCATCTGACTCGTATCGTTCCAGACGTTGACCCAACTGGATTTACTAAATGGGGAGTTCAAGACTCAGACGATCCTAACTATGTAAACTGGCGTATCCGTGTTAACCGCTATGCAAAATCTTACACTGGTGTAAATATCCAAGATACTATTCCTGATGGACAAGTTCTTGCAAGTGAAATCACTGGTTACTACTTCCCAGACTGGGAAAATGGTTACGGAAGAACAAAATTGGATAGTGCTCATGTTCAAGTGACAGATAAGAACCATTTCTCAATTACACCTAATGGTGATGGAACTCTTGATCATAAAGGTTTGTTCATCCTATACCGTACTCGTTTGACTAAACCAGTTGACCAAGTTACTAAACGTGTACTAAATAACGTGTCGGTAACTACAAACGAGGAAGCTCAACCAATTGATTTTGAAGGTTTTGCACCAATTACCACAACAGACGGTATTGGTGGAGGCGCCAAATCGGATGAGGTAGCTATAGAAGTAACTAAGAAACTTGAAGGTAAAGCTCTTGAAAAAGATGCATTTAGTTTCCAACTTCTAGATGACAAAGGTAATGTTTTACAAACTGTCAAAAATGATGAGAATGGTAAAGTGAAGTTCGAGGCAATCAAATACAAAGAAGCAGGAACTTTTAAATATACCATTAAAGAAGTTAATGATAACAAACCTGGATACACTTATGATGCGAACGTCCTTAAAGCGACTGTAACAGTAGAAGATGTTTTGGGTGAAAAATTAGCAAGCGTCAAATTTGAAGATTCTAAGAAAGAATTTACAAACACATACGCTGCTAAAGAAGCAAAACTTCAACTTGAAGCTAAGAAAGTCTTGAACGGTAAAGCTATTGAGGCTGGTCAATTTGAATTTGAGTTGAAAGAAAACGGAGCAGTTCTCCACACTGTTTCAAACGATGCAAACGGTAAGATTCAATTCCCAGAACTTAAGTTCACACAAGAAGAAACCCGTACATTCACTATCTCTGAAAAAGCAGGTGATGTAGCCGGAGTTGAATACGATCCAAATGCTTATGAAGTAAAAGTAGTCGTTAAAGATAACGGTCAAGGTCAACTTGTTGCAACACCAGATACAAAGAACATTACTTTCACGAACGTTTATAAAGCTAAACCAGCAAAACCTATTATCATCACAGCTACTAAAGTCTTGAACGGTAAAGAGCTTGAAGCTGATAAATACGAGTTTGAACTTAAAGAAAAAGAAAGTGACAAAGTCGTTGCGACAGCTAAAAACGCTGCAGACGGAACTGTTACTTTCAAAGAAATTGAGTTCGCAACAGCAGGTGACTACACTTACACTATCACTGAAAAAGCAGGTAGCGAAAAAGGTGTGACATACGATACTGCTAAACACGAAGTTAAGGTAAAAGTTACAGATAACGGTCAAGGCCAACTTGAGGCGGCTGTTACAGGTGACAACCCAACCTTCACCAACACTTATAAAGCGGCTACAACAAGTGCTACTATCACGGCTACTAAAGTCTTGGAAGGTAAAGCTCTTGAAGCAGGTAAATATGAATTTGAACTTAAAGAAGGTGACAAAGTAATCGGAACAGCGACAAACGCAGCAGACGGTACTGTTACTTTCGAAGATATCACGTACACAGCAGCAGGCAACCACACATACACTATCACTGAAAAAGCAGGTAGTGAAAAAGGTGTGACATATGACACTGCTAAACACGAAGTTAAGGTAGCAGTTACAGATAACGGTGCAGGCCAACTTGTTGCGACTGTAACTGATAACAACCCAACTTTCACCAACACCTATAAAGCAGCTTCAGCAAAAGCTACTATCACAGCTAAGAAAGTCTTGAATGGTAAGGCCCTTGAAGCTGGTAAATATGAATTCGAACTTAAAGAAGGTGAAAAAGTCGTTGCGACAGCTACAAACGCTGCAGACGGTACTGTGACTTTCGAAGATATCACGTACACAGCAGCAGGCGACCACACATACACTATCACTGAAAAAGCAGGTAGCGAAGCAGGTGTGACATACGATGAATCTACTCACAAAGTAACAGTAAAAGTTACAGATAACGGTGCAGGCCAACTTGTTGCAACTGCAACTAACAACAACCCAACCTTCACCAACACTTATAAAGCCGCTGAAACAAAAGCTACTATCACGGCTACTAAAGTCTTGGAAGGTAAAGCTCTAGAAGCTGGTAAATATGAGTTTGAACTTAAAGAAGGTGACAAAGTCGTTGCGACAGCTAAGAATGCTGCAGACGGTACTGTGACTTTCGAAGATATCAAGTACGCAGCAGCAGGCAACCACACTTACACTATCTCTGAAAAAGCAGGTAGTGAAGCAGGTGTGACATACGACACTGCTAAACACGAAGTTAAGGTAGCAGTTACAGATAACGGTCAAGGCCAACTTGTTGCGACTGTAACTGACAACAACCCAACCTTCACCAACACTTATAAAGCTGCTTCAACAACTGTAAATATTACCGCTAAGAAAGTCTTAGAAGGTAAAGCCCTTGAAGCAGGCAAATATGAGTTTGAACTTAAAGAAGGTAACAAAGTAATTGGAACAGCTACAAACGCTGCAGACGGTACTGTTGCTTTCGAAGCAATTAAGTATGCAGCAGCAGGTGAGCACACTTACACTATCTCTGAAAAAGCAGGTAGCGAAGCAGGTGTGACATACGATAAATCTACTCACAATGTAACAGTAAACGTTACAGATAACGGTGCAGGCCAACTTGTTGCGACTGTAACTGACAACAACCCAACCTTCACAAATACTTATGTTGCATCTTCAACACAAGTAACTTTCACAGCTAAGAAAGTCTTGAACGGTGATAAAGAGCTTGTAAAAGATCAGTTTAAGTTTGAACTTAAAGAAGGTGACAAAGTAATCGGAACAGCTACAAACGCTGCAGACGGTACTGTTACTTTCACAGCAATTGAGTACAAAGAAGCAGGTGAGCACACTTACACTATTACTGAAGTAAAAGGTAACGATGAGAATATCAAATATGATGAGAATTCTTACAAAGTGACAGTAACAGTGACAGATAATGGTGCAGGCAAACTTGTAACAACAGTTACAGGTAACAACCCAACAATCACTAACACGTATACTGCACCTAGCGAAGAAAAGCCTAAGGAAGATCCTAAGGGTGAACAGCCTAAGAGAGATTTGCCAAATACTGGTGGAGCAGACTTTACAGTATTCTCTACTATTCTTGGTCTAGTTCTTGCAGCTTTGGCAGGACTTGTATACCGTGCTAAAAAAGTTGACTAATCTTAACTTTGAATAAAGCAAAATGATGGTGACCGTTTTACGGTCCCATCTTTTTGTTTTGGGTAGTTTATAATAATCTTCGCAACTCGCTCCCTTTTCCTTTAAAAAAATCAAAAATTTCGGTATAATAGTCAATTATACCGAAATCATTCTATAATCGTTGATACATAAGGGTTTTATGTATCGCTTTTTTTATTTTGTGGACTTTTTTAAGAACTTTTTATTTTTTCGAGGGCAGTTTCAAAGAATGAGACTGCTCTTTTTTGGTTTTCTTTTGATAAATGGCTGTAAGTATCCATAGTTACAGATATTTTTGCATGGCCAAGCCGTGTCTGTATTTCCTTGTATGGCAGGCCAGCATTAAGCAAGATACTAGCGTGAGTGTGGCGGAAAGCATGAAAGCCTAAATCAGTACAGTTAGCGTTTTTTAAGTGCTTATGTAGGCGATAATCAACCTTTCGAGTATTGACATAGTTGTCAAAGCTATCAGAGAATACTTTCTCATAGGTTAAGCCAATGTTTCTACCGTTTTCTGCTTGTCTTGCTCGGTAGAGACGAAGCATGAGTACTGTTTTATGATCTATATCTAAAACTCTATAGCTTGATTTTGTCTTAGGAGTGTTTACCTGGTTTAAAATGTTGAGTGTTTTGTTAATATCGATCGTTCCGTTCTGCAGGTCAATATCAGACCATTCCAGGGCAAGACATTCACGGATGCGCAGTCCAGTAGCTAGGAGCGTTTTATAAAGCACAGTATCATAGAAATTGATAAAGGTATTCTCCAGGTTATCGAGATAGGAGAGGAAGTTTTTAAGTTCCTGATCTTGAAAGTATTTAATTTCTTGTTTATCTCTAGTTATCTTTCTAGGAATGACAATATCACGAGCAGGGTTATTGTCTAATGCTTGGATAGAAACCCCATACTGTAGAATACGTTTATTTAAGGCGTGAAGGTGATTGTATTCTTTATACCCCGTTCCGTCCTGATTATACTCATCCGCCCACTTATTTACTTGAGTTTGGATAATAACAGGAGTAAGTTTATCTAGTTTGTAAGTACCAAATGAGGGCAAGAGGTAGTTATTTAAGCAACCTTTTATCTTAATCTGCGTATTGGTCTTTACGGTATGCTGGTAGGTTTGCCAAAACAAGTCCACAAGTTCGCTATAGGTTGTTATATGTGAGCGTTGTTTTCGTGTAGAGCCGTTTTTCTCAAATTCTACCTTAGCCTGGGTGGCTTTGTTTTTGAGTTCTTTTTTTGTTCGTGCTGATATAGTAGTCTTGACCTTTTTTCCAGTCACAGAATCAATGCCAAGATAGATACTAGAGCGGTAGACTGTTGATCCGTCTTTTTTCGTGTGTTGTGTAATTTTCATGGGTTTAACTCCTTTTCCATCAGCAGGCAAGCAATTAGAAAAGGTTTTGAGTTTATGCCATGCGAGGAGCTACGAGAACCCTTCTATTTTCGATTTTAAGAGGACGGATAGTAAAATATACCAGAATAGGAAACAAGGTTATATAGAGCTTGTAGAGGCGTTAAACTTAATTAGTGAAAAATCCTAATCAAAGTATTTATTAATTTTTAATATTTGTAAAAAGGCTCATTGATTACAGCTCGAAACAAAGCACAAAAGGAGCTTCGTTAGAGGCTCCTTTTGGTAGGTCGCTACTGCAACCATTCATAAGATTAAATTAAGCTTAATCCATTTGAAGCCATTTGTCAACTTTAAATTGATATTTTAAGTAAGAAGACTGGAGTAACTTTAGAATTTAAAACTATTTAAGCGAAGTTTGTCAATATATCTTCTTCTTCTAAAAATTTAGTATGAGGCAACAGTAAAATTTTTGCTTTGGTATTTTCTTCAAAGATTGCCTTTGTTTCTACCATTTTTTCAAACTTATGACTTGTGTCATCAATAAGTGCAACATATTCTGCATTATGTTTATGATTTTGGAGAATTCTAGTATCCATTGCAAGTAATTTTGCTCTGTTAAGATCATTACCATTTGAAATAGTTCTAATCAATTTTTCGTTTTTCCGTGTAGGGATTGTAAAATCAAATTGAACTGTAATTCCTTCTTTACCAGAAAACGAAGTTCTGCTTGTAAAAAATACTTCTCTTTTTCTTAAAATTTCCTCGACTTCATCATGGAAAATATTCTTTACATTTTTATCTTTTAATACAATCATATCATTTACTTGCATGATTGTTTGAAGAAGACGTTGTTTAGCTAGAGGAAATTTTTCCAAGCTAGTAGTTATACAAAGTTCGTTATTATTTAACTCAGTGCCTAGACTACTCACAATTGTGTTTAGAATATTGTTTTTATGTAAGGTTCGGCCGTTTAAATTTACGCCGTGACTTTTTAGGTTGTTGATAGTCCAGCCGTCATCTGTTAAGGTAACTCGACCATTGTTCAAGAATTCAGCATATAGAATGATATGGTCAAAATCGTTATCTAAAAAAGGAGTACTGATTTCAACAGTATGATTGTCAAGGTCAGCGAAGCGATACTCTTTCATAAGCCAGTCGAAGTATACTTTTTTCAATGTGTTGGACTTATTCATTATCTTTCTCCTTTCTTATATTTGTGTAGGATATAAATTCCGTAAATACATCTATTATCTGATTTACATTAGGGAAGTTAGAATCTTTCAAAGGTATTGCAATGGAATCTCTCTTGTCGTGTTTATTGGAATAGATATGTATATGACTACCAATAATAACTTTTCCATCAGGATTAATGTGTCTGTTCGATGGATGAATGTCAACTCTAACTATGTGGTCGTGAAAATCTTTTAGTCGAAGATGTATGCTGAAACGTTCATTGTTTAATCTACCTCGAAAGATATGAAGAATATATTGGATATCATCATCGTCAATTATAGTCTCGTCCACTTCTATTTTACCAAACATTGCGGAAATGGTGTTGTAAATCTGATCAAAAGTTAGCTGATTTTTAGGATGTTTTAATCTATTTATAATTTCTTGCACTTGTGCATCATCTAAGTTTGAATAATTCATTTTATCTTTCTTTATAAATACTTATGTTTTTCTTGTTGTACAAAATAAATTCTGGAATTACTATTTTAGCAAGTAAAGTATATTTTTAATTTTTATCTTTGTTCCGACTTGTCACTTTAAGGGTATAGTCATTGTATTCTTCTTGTAATTCACTAAAGTAATTTGGCTATATTTCAGCAAATGAAGAGAACTCATTATTAAATGTTAGGTGACTATTCTAATTATCTAAACAGAGAAAAGCTTAGATATCAGGAAAGAGTTTATATAATCTTCTCAAATACCATTGTAGCCTGGATACGGTCACCACCACCCAGTCCTTTACTTCCACCATTGGCGGTTGTGATGGTATGCAGGCGATAACCTTTTGAAGCTTGTTTATTGATAACATCTTCTAATTCTGTAAGGTTTCCTGATCCAGTGCCGAAAAACTTTTCTTTCAAAGTTACCTGAAGGACAACGTAGTGTAGTCCATTTACTCCAGATGCAGTAGAAAAACTACCTTCTTGTTTTACAGTGTCAAAAAATCCCATGGGGCTTACTCCTTTTATTATGTTAGTAATTGATAAAACTTAGTCAATGATTTTTTTGTATTGTTCGAATTGTTCTTCTATTGCATCTTCCTTGTAAAGTATATTAGATATTTTAATTAATCCTTCAGTTGGCATATAATTTAACTTTACAGAGTACATAGATTTAAGCTTTTCTACATCTGTTTCTGTGTACCTGTAATCGGAATTCAGTTCAGATAAATCTTGTAATTGATAAAAAATCATTTCTATTTGTTTATCAGATAAAACGATATCACTTAGTGTAATAAAGTCTAAAAATCTAACAAATGCTTCTTTGTTCATCCTCTCCATAACATTGTTATGGAAATTGATTTCATCTTCCGTAACATCATCAATATTGAACCCTAAAAGATATCCAACACTGACTCCGAATATATCCGCTAGTTGCTGGGCTTTTTCGGGTTTTATCTGGCTTTCTCCGTTTTCCCAACTTTGCAATGTTCTTAGAGGTATACCATTATCTTTAGCAAAAGCTACTTGCGTAATTTTATCTCGTTTTCTCAATTCCTTTAATCTATTCATTTATATCAACACCTTTCAAAGAGTATTATATCACGTTTTCAAAATCTAAACGCAAAAAAATCGCATATTTTTTAAAAAAATGATTGACAACGCAAAAAATAAGCGGTATAATTCAAAATGTAACGCAGATATCTTGCGTTATAATTCGACACTTTTCAAATTATTCAACTGATATTTTCCAATAAAGGAGGTTTAGTACTATGAAAAATAACATGAGATTGTTATTAGCCAAGCAACGTAAGAAAACCGCTGATGTTGCAGAGGCTACAGGAATTTCAAAAAGCACTTTAACGGCTTTGTACTATGAACGTGCAAAGAATCCAAGTATTGATACGTTAAAAAAAGTATCTAGTTACTTGGGCGTTACACTGGATGAATTTCTAGATACGAAAGAATAGAAAGGAGCGAACCAATCACGATTTTAGTTTATATTTACAGACTTCTTGCATGGTGCTTTACCACTGGGGATTGATAAACGGTTCTAGCTAAATATTTGCTAGAGTGATTTGCTTGCTACCTATGGCAGTATCAAGGGTTTGTAGGGGTTTATTCTCTCCTAAATTTTCCCTACCTCAATGATTTACTTTGGTACTGTTTTAGGTGGCAAGCACGAGCAACAAGAAGAAAGGAGCGAACCAATGGAATTGGTTTATATAGACGGCAAGAAAGAGCCGTATACTACGAGCGAGATTATCGCTGAATGTGCTGAAGTACAGCACCATACTATTACACGCTTAGTCAGAGACAATAAAGCTGATTTTGAAGCGTTGGGAATACTTGGATTTAAAATCCATAAATTAGATAAGAGAGGGCAACCGAAAAAAATCTATCTTCTGAATGAGCAACAGGCAACCTTGCTGATTACTTATCTGAAGAATACCGAACCAGTACGGCAATTCAAAATGAACCTAGTCAAAGCCTTCTTTGAAATGCGTGATGAACTTTCTAAACGCTATCTTCAAAGAGAACTGGAAAAGCCAAAGCGTAAAAGCTTAACCGAAGCTATCCAAGCATGGGAGAAAGCACCTAAGCACGCCTATAGTACCCTTACAAACTTACTACTAAAGGGAGTGACAGGGAAGAATAAAGCGCAACTCATGAAGGAGCGAGAAAGTAAGAACGGCATTGATGGCTTGACAAGTGTAGAGCTGACAAACTACCAACGTTTGGAAGATATGGCAATAGCTATGATTAACTTGAATAGGGGGTATTCAGAAATTAAGGAATTAATTTTTAAAGTATAGGAGTATAGAAAATGGGAAATGATTTTAAGACAGTTACAAATACCAAGGGGTTAGAAATTCCTAAGTATCCCAAGGATTTTAAAAAGCTAGTTGAGAAAGACAGACAACTAGCCGAATATCTTTGTATGAACTACGAGAACTTGGACAGTGAAGACCTGGGCGTATTTCTTGAAACAGTAGAACAGGGAATTAGTTGGATTCTAGATCTTATCGAAAGTAAAGACTTGCTTTATAAACCAAAGTCAGGTAGTAATCATGCAAAAAGAAAATAAAAAAATCACTTGCTCAAATTTTAGACGAGGCGAGCAAGCGACAAGATTAAGGATATAGAAATTTTTTCTATGCTCTGATTATAGCAAAAAATATCTATTCTATCAAATACCTAAAAAAACCGAAGAGCAGGCAAGCAATTAGAAAAGGTTTTGAAAATCAAGTGCTGACAGGGTGATTCTAAGACCTTGTTTAGCTGAAAGATGGGTAATTACTCACGAAACACCGCTACAAGCGTTCGCCAACTTGGGGCAATCGCCCAGCGTTTGGAGTGGTGAAGCATACCATATAGAAAACAGGCAAGAAAAAGGACAAGGAAAGGCTAATGGAGAAAAATATGACTCTAGATCTAGATAACATGACACAATCAGAATTTGACAACCGAATTACTGAAATCAAGGATAGAAATCCGAACCTCTTTCAGTTCATCATTGACTTTTTAGATGATAAAGTAACTCCAGAAGAGGTGTACGACTTTCTGAAGATGGAGCGAAGCTATCAAGTAAATTATATCAAGAATTACAAAGCGAGGGCATAGCATGAATGAACTAGAATTAAGCAATACGCAGTCTATTGTCTTTACTTTGCTACTGCTTGGCCTACTACTTTATCTAAACCGCCGAGACCGCAAAAAAAGCGCCCAAATCGAGCGAGAAAGTACACAGACGATAGAAACAACTAGCGAGGATTTAAGCCCTGATTATGGGCGATATATTCAGCTTGCAGCGGTTAAGCCATGGGGGTACTAATATGTTTGAAAAAATGATTGAAGATTTAAAGTCTAAGATTTTGGAAGCAGTGGAACGGTATTTAAAAAGCCATGAGAAAGTACCTCAAAAAAGATTAGATTTGATCAGTAAGGTGGAACTAAAGGAAGAACTGGGCATAGGAGATAAAACCTTGATAAAATGGGAAGGTGCAGGACTACCGCAGTATATACCGCCTATTGAAGATACTAGAAAAGCGTATTATAAAATCTCAGACGTTTTAAAGTTTTTGGGGGTAGATGATGGCAAAGACTAAAATATATTTTTGGTTAAAAGTTGATAAGAAGTTTTTTGATAATCTTTTTATTAAACGACTTAAAAATATGCCTGGTGGCTACACTATGACAGTGATTTATATCCGTCTTATGTTGGAAAGTTTAGAAGATGATTGTATTTTGTACTATGAGGGGTATTTTGATAATTTGGTACAGGAGCTAGCCTTAAAATTGGATGTGTCCGAGGATGATATAAATATGACAGTTGCATATTTTACAAAATGCGGACTGATTCAGATAGACGATGATGGCCATGCTACATTATCGCAAGCAAAAGCCATGGTTGAGAGTGAAACAAACTGGGCGAAATATAAGCGAGACCAAAGAAAAAATAGTCAAGATATACCAAAATTGGAGAATGTCCAAAATAAAAAGACTATTTCCAACTCATGTCCAACAGAGATAGAGAAAGAGAATAGAGTTAATAGTAAGAGTAATAATTTATATTTAGATAATATATTGTCGGGAAATCCCGACTTCACTTTTCCTACTTGGCTTGAAGAAACAGCTATAAAAGATTTAGAGAAAACAAAACATAAAGAACTTTGGATTCCTATTGCTTATCTGAATCAAGTAGCTAATAAGCGGTATAAGTTTGTTGACAAGACTAAAAGGCTTTTGCTAGCACGATTCAAAGAAGGCTATACACTTGAAGATTTTAAACAGGTGATAGATATTAAAACGGCAGAATGGAAGGATAGTCCTGAATTTTCTAAATATCTGAGACCAGAAACACTTTTCGGATCTAAGTTTGATGGTTATTTGAATCAAAAGCCTAAAACCATAAAAGGGAGGTCAGAAGACAACTTCCCAGACCTACCATTTTAGGAGTTGCAAAGATGAAGGAACAATTTAAAGAATTTAATAACAGAAAAATATCGGATAAAGTTTGCGATATTCACCAGGTCAATTATTGGGAAATTTCTGTACCAGTGTTAGGGGGTTCAGAAAGAAAACTACAAGCATTTTGCCCGGAGTGTGTGAAGCGAGAGATTAAACAGAAAGAGAAAGAACTATTACAGCAGTTCGAGGACAGGCAAGCTTACTTTAAAACTTATGATGTGTTAATGCGTGATAGCACGATCCCTAATGAGTTGAAGGGGGCAACGTTTGATAATTTCTTTGTTAAGACGACAGAAGAGCATCAGATGTTAGAGTTTGTAAAGGGGCAAGTCCAGAAGTACCTTGCAGGTATGACAGGAAATACTTTAATCAGCGGTAGCACAGGAATAGGGAAAAGTCATTTATCTCTTGCCCTGGCCAAAGAAATCAATGAGAGCTTCAGAGAGAAGAACGAGCCTAAGAGTGTCTTGTTTGTCAGCTTAACCGAGATTATCAAGCAGATAAAAGAAGGCTGGGCTTATGGAAGAAATGCAAATTTAACAGAGTATGAGGCGGTTAAAAAGCTTGTTGATGTTGATTTTCTAATCATCGATGACCTGGGGGCAAAAAATGGGACGGTAACACCTAAGAGCGATTGGGAACAGGATTTCTTGTTTGATATTATCAATAATCGAGAAACTACGATTTTCAACACGAACCTAGATAGTAGTGAACTGCGAACGGTATACAATGCTAGAAATTCAAGTAGAATTTTGAAAGGTTTAGAAGGGAACACTTTCAAGGCTTTTACGATCAAAGATAAGAGATACACTATAAACACAGTGAGGGGAGAATATCAATGAATGATGATAAAATGCGATTTGCAACAGAAAAAGGCTTTGTTGTCTATGAAAAATGTGGTATAATAGAGATAGAAAAAGTTCCAAGTTTTGGAGAAGTTACTTTATTCTATTCAGATGGGAAGTTTACCCATCTAGTCAAAAAAGAAACTAAAAAATAAGTCTATTGAGAACAACTCAGGGACATACCGTAAGCATATAATGCTAGTGGTATGTCCCTTTTTGTTTGCATAGAAAGGGGGGTGAGGGAGATGTCAGGAGATACTTCTTTAGGGTATGTAGTAGCCAATAAGTTTTCTATGGACCCAGATAAAAGACAGAAAATCTTTTCTCAGTGTAAAAAAGAAGATGATAGCTTAGAACAACGGAAACAAGAAATACTAGAAAAATATGCTAACAAACAAGACAAATCAAAATCTAGAAAAAATGATGCTAAAGGCTCGGAGAGTCATAAAAGAAAAGCTAAGAGCAAAGAATTTTAGAAAAAATTATAAACAAAAATCAGATATTAAAAGATAAAGGAGCAAAAAATGACAACTAACTTAGTTAAACAAAAAGAAAATTTAGAAGCTTATATCCGAAGTACAGGTTATAACACTAGAGGGATGAACGTAGAAAATAATCATGTACTCATTGAAAAACCAATCCTTGATAGTTATGAAGATGAACATCAACGTAAAGAGCTGGTTGATCTAGTAAATGTTATTGAGACTCGTACCCGTGGTGGGAAGTATGAAGTAACTGACTTTGAATCTGATTCATTACAAGAAGTTAGCGAAAATTCGGTTGAGAGAACAGAAGCAGATAAAAAGAAAACTATCAGCGTTGATTACTTAGTTAAATTATTCAGTGGAAAACTTGATTTTTCACAGGAACAATTAGATGATGGCCAATATAATTTAACGGATTTTCTTGGTAAGAAGATTATTAAATTAAAACGTAGAACACGAAATAGAGAGATTGGCAAAATTCTCCAAACTGCGAAAGTGCAGACTGCTACAAGTATGGACGACTTGAAATCTATTGTTTCTTTAATCAATCCAGAGCGCAATGTATCTATGGTTGTTAGTCAATCACTATTTAGTGTCTTAGAAAAAATGAAAGATACTTCAGGAAATTATCTTCTTAAAGTTGATAAAGAGACAGGAACAAGTGAAACATTCTTTGTAGATAACTTTTTAATTGTAGATGATACAACCTTAGGGAATAAAGGTGACAAAAAAGGCTTTATCGGAGATCTAGAAAATTTTGTTACTTTGTTTGACCGAAAGAAAGATACACTTAGCTGGGTGAATGCGAATGACTATTTTGGAAAACGGTTGATTTTACATACCCGTTTTGATGTAAAAAAAGTTGAAGAAGATTGTGGTTACTTTATTCAATGGAACTAGGAGAAAGAAATGGATATTAATCAAGTATTTGAAACACTGGATGATCTAGATAATAAAAAAAGTAAGATTAATTCAGCACGAGAACAGTTAAGCGAAAAAAGGAAGAGTCTTTTAGGCAATCAAACAGTTTCATTTGAGAATATAGATTCTTTTTTGTCAAATAACTTAGAATCTTTAGAAAAGCTGGAAAAGATGGAAAAAGCTATTAATTCTCTTCAGGAAAAATATAATAGTGATTTTTCAGAAGCTAAAGCAGTCATCTTTGAATACATTTTTAAAGAAACTAAGCAACGGATGGAAACTAAGAAGATCTATAAACAATACCGAAAGAAACTTAGACGAATTCTGGACGCATATGATGAAATTCAAGAACTAAAGAAGGATGTAGAAGAAATCCATGCAGGTGTAGTCAGGGAAATAAGTCAGAAACATTCTCTATTGCTATATCGAACGGAAGTAAGTCCGCGTACTGTCTTACCATTCTTAAACCCTGATATTAGCGGGTGGATGAATTTTTATAAGGAATATCGGGACATTAAAGAGTATTTAGAAAAATAGGGAACAAATTAAGTAAGGCTAGTGATATATGGCTGAAACAGAAGAGATATCGCTAGTCCTACTTTTATGCTTTACTAAGTTTCACATAACAAAGTAAGCATAAACTGAAAAGAAGTAATAGCTTGAAAGCAAGGTATATCAGGGGTTTACAGAATGGAGTGAGTTTCACAGAATGTAAGATATGAGAAACTGAGGGGATAAATTAAAGAAATTTCCCTTGAACTTGTCATATTGAAGAGTTGTCAAACTTAAAACAATGATACCTGGTAAGTGGAGTGTTGGAAGGCTTTTAGCGCTTTTTGTCAGTTTGACAGAATTTACAATTTGACAAATTGAAAGATAAAAAAAATTTTTAAATTTAAGTGGAGGTACTTGCCTATGTACGAGTTGAGTAACAGAGACCTGGACGGGATAGATATTGAGTTAGGACGATATAGAACGCTTGCTAATAAAATTTATTTGAGAAGACAGGAACTGATACATAATAAGAAACATAGCACTGAAGATTATACTGGTGGGAAAGGCAAGACAGTATCTAGTCCTACCGAAGCGACAATCATTAGAATTGAAGAAGACCAAACACTAAGATATTTAGAAGGCTTTAAACTAGTTGTAGATACCTTGATGGAAAACTTAATTGAAAGTGATCTAGTAATTTTTAAAATGAGATATTTAGAAGCTGGTGCGACTTGGGAAGACGTGGCAGAGAAACTAAATAAAACTACTCGTTATATAAATAGCCGTAGAAAGGTAATCGCTAAAAGATTTGTGGAATTGAAAGGATATTGACTCCCCCCACCTTTAAAAAAATCTTTCTGCCCAGTAGGGTACCGGTGAAGGGAACTTTTTCCAAGTCGGAGCACTTCAGACAAAAAGGGGGTAAAAACTTATTGTTTTTAGAAAAAAGTATTAGTTTTTCTAAAATAGAATTGAGATGAAACTATTTTTCTGAAATAAGACCTAATTTTCAATTGATAAATGAATTGATTATGTCATTTATTTTTAAGATTTCTTCCAATAATAGTTTTTGATACTCTTTAAAATTTTTTGAGGAATGAAATTCAATCAGTTCTTCAAAGAATTTCGGGGGATTGGTAAATATTTGTAATGGGACATTTGAAATTTTATAATGAAATATATTATTTCTAAAATCTTGTCGGAAGTTAAAAACTTTTTCTTTGCGATCAAGGATATCAACAACTTTCTCCCGTTGGAAATCAGGAAATAAAGAGCTTTCCTTATTAAGAATCAAGCGTAAGGCTGTAATACTAACTAAATAGCATTGGCTTAGCGAGCGTGTAAAAAAGTAATTTTTTGATTTTAAGACACTTGGCATAATATGTACTACAAAATTATTCTGGCATAATATGTTAAATAAGAATAACTGAGTGCCCGTAGGCAGAACTCCTGTTAAAAAATTCCTTCTTTTAGATTCAAATAAGAAAAAATCACGTTGTTCAAAGTTTTCAATTTTAATATCCTGGATTGTAGGCTTCTTAATAGTTTTTTGATTTACTGAATTAATTAAAGTTCCTAAAGCTTTGCTAAATTCAAAAAATAAATCAGTAGCTCTTTTATCAAAATAGGAAATATCCTTTTTATCAGTTTTCGATAAAATACTTTCTAGGTAAATATGATATTGGTTAGTGTTAGCGTATGGAATTTCGTTGAAGTAATATACCCCTAAATCATGTTGTCCAAAAATATTGATTACGAGTTTTTGAAATAAATTGTAATTTTCTACCATTTGTGAATAAAAGCGTCTCTCTATTTCAAGTATCAGTTTGTTAGCCTTGCTAAATTTTTTATCAGAGTATTGCTTATAACTCACTCGGACACTAGATATTATTTTTTGAAATTCCTGTTCTCCAATATTTGGAAAATCACTATGAACATCTCTGGGTAAAAACTTTAGTATTCCATCACAGAGAGATGATACAAAAGGAAGGATACCTATTGATAGTTCTGGATAAACTGTCTTATCCAAACTTACAATATTTTCAAGCAGTTGCCTTACTTCAGCAACTTCATCAAGTAGGATTGAAAAAGAAATCATTTCTATCTTATCCATGTTAATCCTTTCAGAAAGTTATTGTTTATATTATAGTTATTGTAACATTATTATTGATAATTGATTAGATGAATAAAAAAGCACCTTCAAAGGTGCTAGTTCTTGCCTGCTGAACTCGTAAATATTACGCCCTTTTTAGGGCTCTTTTTGTGGACTTTTTTAGGAACTTTCAAGAAAAACTAAGGCGATTTAATGCCTAAATGTTTTTAAAGAAAGTCAGTATTTTCAAGGGCTGAGCTCTAAAAATTTGACTTATAGAGTGTTAAATGATAGTATAGTCAAAGATAGTCAAGGTTCAAAGAAGGAGTTTGATTTACTATGAGATTTAAAAATACATCAGATCATATCGAAGCCTATATCAAGGCGATTTTAGACCAGTCTGGTATCGTGGAATTGCAACGGAGCCAGTTAGCAGATACCTTCCAGGTTGTACCGAGTCAGATCAACTATGTCATCAAGACTCGTTTTACAGAAAGCAGAGGTTACTTAGTTGAGAGCAAGCGTGGTGGTGGAGGCTACATTCGCATAGGGCGTATTGAGTTTTCCAGTCATCATGAGATGCTCCGCGATTTGCTTTACTCGATTGGTGAGCGGGTTAGTCAGGAGATTTATGAGGATATTCTCCAGCTTTTGGTGGAGCAAGACTTGATGACCAAGCAGGAGATGACCTTGCTGACTTCTGTAGCAATAGATCGTGTCCTAGGGGAAGAATCCTCAGTTGTCCGTGCCAATATGCTCCGACAGCTATTACAAGAGGTAGATAGAAAAGAGAAGTAAGATGAACTATTCAAAAGCATTGAATGAATGTATCGAGAGTGCCTACATGGTTGCGAGCCATTTTGGAGCCCGTTACCTAGAGTCTTGGCATTTATTGATTGCCATGTCTAATCACAGTTACAGTGTGGCAGGTGCGACTCTAAATGATTATCCATACGAGATGGACCGTTTAGAAGAGGTTGCGTTGGAACTGACTGAAACCGACTATAGCCAAGATGAAACTTTTACGGAATTACCCTTTTCCCATCGTTTGGAGGTCCTCTTTGCGGAAGCAGAATATGTAGCCTCAGTGGTACATGCTAAGGTGCTAGGGACAGAGCATGTCCTCTATGCGATTTTGCATGATGGTAATGCTTTGGCAACTCGCATCTTGGAGAGAGCAGGCTTCTCTTATGAAGACCAGAAAGATCAGGTCAGAATTGCTGCTCTTCGTCGTAATCTAGAAGAGCGTGCTGGCTGGACAAGAGAAGATCTCAAGGCTTTGCGTCAACGCCATCGCACAGTAACTGACAAGCAAAATTCCATGGCCAATATGATGGGCATGCCTCAAGCTCAAAGTGGTGGTCTAGAGGACTACACGCATGACCTGACGGAGCAAGCGCGTTCTGGCAAGTTAGAGCCAGTTATCGGTCGAGACAAGGAAATCTCACGTATGATTCAGATTTTGAGTCGGAAGACCAAGAACAATCCGGTCTTGGTTGGAGATGCGGGTGTCGGGAAAACAGCTCTGGCACTTGGTCTTGCTCAGCGTATTGCCAGTGGGGATGTGCCTGCGGAAATGGCAAAGATGCGTGTTCTAGAGCTTGATTTGATGAATGTTGTTGCGGGGACACGTTTCCGTGGAGATTTTGAAGAGCGCATGAACAATATCATCAAGGATATAGAGGAAGATGGCAAAGTGATCCTCTTTATCGATGAACTCCACACCATCATGGGTTCTGGTAGCGGTATTGACTCGACTCTGGATGCAGCCAATATCTTGAAGCCAGCCTTGGCTCGTGGAACTTTGAGAACGGTTGGTGCCACCACTCAGGAAGAATACCAGAAACACATCGAAAAAGATGCTGCCCTTTCTCGTCGGTTTGCCAAAGTGACGATTGAAGAGCCAAGTCTAGCTGACAGTATGACCATTTTGCAAGGTTTGAAGGCCACCTATGAGAAACACCACCGTGTGCAAATCACAGATGAAGCTGTTGAAACGGCTGTCAAGATGGCGCATCGTTACTTGACCAGTCGTCACTTGCCAGACTCTGCTATCGACCTCTTAGATGAGGCGGCAGCAACAGTGCAAAACAAATCCAAGCATGTGAAAGCAGACGAATCCGACTTGACTCCAGCTGACAAGGCCCTGATGGATGGCAAGTGGGAACAAGCTGCCCAGCTAATCGCAAAAGAAGAGGAAGTTCCTGTCTATAAAGACTTGGTAACAGAATCTGATATTTTGACCACCTTGAGTCGCTTGTCGGGTATCCCAGTCCAAAAACTGACGCAAACGGATGCCAAGAAATACCTGAATTTGGAGGCTGAACTACACAAACGTGTCATCGGCCAAGATCAAGCTGTTTCAAGCATTAGTCGTGCCATTCGCCGCAACCAGTCAGGTATTCGTAGTCACAAGCGTCCGATTGGTTCCTTTATGTTCCTAGGGCCGACAGGAGTCGGTAAGACCGAATTGGCCAAGGCTCTGGCAGAAGTCCTCTTTGATGACGAATCAGCCCTTATCCGCTTTGATATGAGTGAGTATATGGAGAAATTTGCGGCTAGCCGTCTCAATGGAGCACCTCCTGGCTATGTGGGCTACGAGGAAGGTGGGGAGTTGACCGAGAAAGTTCGCAACAAACCTTACTCTGTGCTCCTCTTTGACGAGGTAGAGAAGGCTCACCCAGATATCTTTAATGTCCTCTTGCAGGTTCTGGACGACGGTGTCTTGACAGATAGCAAGGGACGCAAGGTGGATTTTTCAAATACCATTATCATCATGACGTCAAACCTTGGTGCAACAGCCCTTCGTGATGACAAGACGGTCGGCTTTGGCGCGAAAGACATTCGTTTTGACCAGGAAAATATAGAAAAACGCATCTTTGAAGAGCTGAAAAAAACTTATCGACCAGAGTTTATCAACCGTATTGATGAAAAGGTAGTCTTCCATAGCTTGGATAGCGAACATATGCAGGAAATTGTCAAGATTATGGTTAAACCATTGATTGCTAGCCTGGCAGAGAAAGGCATCGACTTGAAACTGCAAGCTTCGGCCCTGAAGTTGCTAGCTAGTCACGGTTACAATCCAGAAATGGGAGCTCGCCCACTTCGCAGAACCCTGCAAACAGAAGTGGAGGACAAGTTGGCAGAACTTCTTCTTAAGGGAGAATTAGTGGCAGGCAAGACTCTCAAGATTGGTGTCAAAGCAGGTCAATTAAAATTTGATATTGCTTAAAAATGGAGAGTCAGGAGCAGTCCTGATTCTTTTTTTGCTACTTTTTTATAAAAAATGATAAAAAACTATTGACAAAACAAAAATATAGTATATAATAAAAACATAGAAAATAAAAATATCAAAAATTATAAAAAGGTAAAACGTTTATGAAAAAGAAAACAGCAGTGGTATTTGGGACCTTTGCCCCTCTTCATCAGGGTCATATCGATCTGATCCAGCGAGCGAAGCGTCAGTGTGACCAGGTCTGGGTAGTCGTTTCAGGCTATGAGGGAGACAGAGGGGAGCAGGTAGGTTTAAGTCTTCAAAAACGATTTCGCTATATCCGAGAGGCTTTTCGTGATGACGAATTGACCTCTGTCTGCAAGCTGGATGAGACCAACCTTCCCCGTTACCCTATGGGCTGGCAGGAGTGGTTGGACCAGATGTTAGCGGAGATTTCCTATGATGAAAACCAGCAAGAACTGATTTTCTTTGTGGGAGAAGCAGACTACCAGCAAGAACTAGCTAAACGTGGATTTGGCACCGTCTTGCAAGAAAGAAAGTTTGGTATCTCAGCGACTATGATTCGAGAAAATCCAAGCAAATATTGGAAATATATCGCTCAACCCTTCCGTCGTCAGTTTACCAAGAAAGTGTTGATCATGGGAAGTGCTAGCAATGGGAAGACCACTCTGGCCAAGGATTTGGCAAGGTATTACGATGCACCCGTTAGTCTGGAATACGCGCGTGAGTACCAGATCAAAAACAATGTCCGCGACGATGAATTGACTCCAAAGGATTATTATTATCTCCTTTTAGGGCAGTATGACCAGACCTCCAAGTTAATCGATAGTAATGCCAATCGAGGCCTTGTGATAGCCGATACCAACTCCTTGGTAACCAAGGGCTACTATGACTATTACATGGAGACTGAGGACCAAGAGGACTTATCAGGAGAAACCTTTGACAATCTCTTTGCCTCTATCTTGGCCAAGGAAAAATGGGATTTGATTCTCTTCGTGCAACCTGTCGGCTCCTATGTCAATGACGGATTTAGAGATATGACCATGGCAGAGGACCATATTCGCTACAGTTTTTCCCAGCATTTGGACCAGATGAGGGAGCGATACTTAACCACTATTCCACTAGTTTATCTAGCGGAGGATTACCTAGGCAATTATGAAGTAGCCAAAGTGGCTATTGATGCCATTTACCAAGCAGATTAGGAGAAAATTATGAAAACAGTAACTAAAAAAATCACACAATTTATCGAAAACTTTAAAAACGTCCATGCGGAAGCCCGCAAGATTGGTTTTGTAGGAATCATGCGTTTGCTCTGGAAAGATCTCTTTGTCGGCCGTAGTCTTTTCCAGTGGTTGTATCTCATCGCCTTGTCAAGTGTTCCCTTGATCTTGGAATTCACACAAAATACGGAAAGTCATGACTGGCTAAGCTTGTTTGCATCTTGGACTGGTATTGTCTGTGTTATCTTGGTAGCAGAAGGGCGTGCAAGCAATTATCTCTTTGGGGCCATTAACTCTGCTATCTACTTGATCTTGGCCATGAACGCGACTTTTTATGGAGAAGTTTTGACGACTGTTTACTTCTTTATCATGCAGCCGATTGGTCTCTATGCTTGGCTGTCCAATCGTATCAATGACCAAGGAAAACCAGAAGAATCCCACTTTGAAGCTAAGAAATTATCTGTTCTTGACTGGCTCAAGTACTTAGCCTTGACTGCTATCATTTGGATTGGTATGGGCTTGGCTTACCAAAGTATCAATAGCGCTCGTCCTTTCCGTGATAGTGTTACTGATGCGACCAATGGTGTTGGTCAGCTCTTGATGACACGTCTCTACCGTGAGCAATGGATTTTCTGGATTGCAACCAATCTCTTTAGTATCTACCTCTGGTGGGGTGAAAATATCCACATCCAAGGGATGTACTGGGTTTACACACTCAATAGTCTAGTGGGTTGGTACCAATGGACTAAGGCAGTTCGAAAGGAGGCATAAGATGGCAGATACGATAATTCCAGCCGGGATGACGGAAAAAGAATATTATGAAATCCATGCCAGTCAGGAGGAGTTTTTAGACTGGTACTACAAGCAGGAACTCCCTCAATACGAAAAACCAAGTGTGACAGTGGATATGGTAGCCTACTGCTTTGTCGAAGGAAAAATCAAGCTTCTGCTGATCCGTCGCAAGGCCCACCCTTATCAGAACTGTTTAGCCTTAGTTGGAGGCTTTATGGACAAGGGAGAAGATGCTGCACATGCCTGTCAGCGCGAAGTGAGAGAAGAAGTCAATCTCGATCTACCTTTGGAAAAAATCGAACAATTGATGACTGTATCGACCCCCGGTCGTGACCCACGGGGCTGGACAGTGACCATTGCCCACTTAGTGTACCTGCCTAGTCGTGCCTTAGACCTCGTTCAGGCAGGTGACGATGCCAAGGATGTGGTTTTTGTAGATGTCGATTTTCAGACGGGCAAATGCTTCCTAGAGGGGGGTGAGCTGGACGAGCAAGCCTTCGCCTTTGACCATTATGCCATTATCCAAGAATCCATCAAACGAATCCAAGGCCGTCTCGACTGGAATCCGACCTTCCTCTATCTGCTGGAGGAGGAGTTCACTGTCTACGAGGGGACTGAACTGGTCAATCTCATCAACCCTGGTCGCCCAATCGTCAGCAATAACTTTCTCGTAAAATACGGAGAATATGTAGAAGAAGTCGGACTCAAACGAGTACCCAAAAAGAAACCAAGAAAAACCTATCGATTGAAATAAAAAACGAGGCCGGGAACTTTTCCCGACCTTTTTATTTATCATCATTTTTTATGAATGGCTATCTTTCTTAGGATTACTCAACATGTGAGTAAAGAAGTCTTTATATCGATACTTGAGATAGTTCTCGTGCAAAAATAACAAAGCGATATAAACAATCAAAAAGATTGCAGTCAGATAGAAGACATCAAATGCAGTTCGCGCATAGTAAGTGGCTGATTGATAAGAGCCAATAGCTCCCAAAATCAACCAAGGAAGATACTTGTAATACTTATTTAGCATAAGAGTGCACCTCCTATATTCTATTTCAATGTTATTATATTCCTTTATCTAATGCAATGCAAGCGATTACACAAAGGTGATGCAAAAAATAGGACTCTAATCTAAAAAATTTTCTATTTTTTCGTTTCGATTACGAATAGAGATGGTAGAGAGAAATTTTTTAAAATAGTTTCTCTAAATAGTTGACAGATTCAAGGTCTAATGTTACAATTATATTACAAAAAGATTTCTTATCATTTCAAAAATGTTACAAAGGAGTAGAAAAATGAAAAAGAAAACCTATATTAAATTAATGGCAGCGACTGTATTGGCTTCTACCTTGCTACTGGGAGCTTGTGGAAATAAAAACGAAACCACTCAAAGCAGCAGCTCTGCAAAAACAAGTCAATCATCAAGTTCTAAAGCAGCTTCTTCTAGCAAAGAAAGCAAGACTCAAAAATCTTCAAGCTCAGCTTCATCAGAAAAGGCTCAGGCATCTTCTGGTCAGTCTTCTACAACGCCAGATCAGTCACAAGCGAAACCAGCACCTGAATCAAGACAAGAACAAGCAGCTCCTAGTCAACAAGCCCCTTCTCAGGCTCCATCAACTCAGCAAGGCTCTCAAGCCCAGTCTAACCAGTCAGGCTATGATCCAACAACTGACCGCAAACTTCAAGACAAGCAAGCAGAACACAACAAACGCTACAAGGGAGTTTTAACCATGGTGGATGGTGACTTCTCAGCTGCAGCAGGCAACTGGAAGGGAGCGAATGGCGAAACCATTACAGTTTCATCAGGGGGCCAATTTACAGTAGAAACTGCAGATGGAAAGAAAGAAAACTATTCTATCAGAGGCTACTCTTACACTCTTGATGATGGCAAGTATAATGCCAAAATCGGTGGAGGAAAAATCATCCAAATTACAACAGGTGCGGATGGTAAAGTTTCGAGTGTTGCCTTGATTCAATAATAGTATCTAGGATTTCCTAGGATAAAAAAACCGTAAACTTCAAGTGAGTTACGGTTTTTTGTGTATTAAGCTTTGTCTAATTGCAAGAGGGCTTCAATCTCTGCTAGGGTGTTAGCTTGTGAAATGGCTCCACGAAGCTTGGCTGCACCAGATGTACCACGAAGGTAGTGAGGAGCGAGGCCACGGAATTCACGGACTGCAATTTTTTCTCCTTTGAGGCTAATTAAGCGTTTTAAGTGTTCGTAGGCGATTTTCATCTTGTCTTCAAAAGTCAAGTCAGGGAGAATTTCTCCTGTTTCAAAGTAGTGGTTGATTTGATTGAAGAGGTAGGGATTTCCCATGGCTGCTCGGCCAATCATAACTGCGTCAGCACCAACTTCTTCGATGCGTTGTTTAGCATCTTGAACTGTACGGATGTCACCGTTGGCGATAAATGGAATCTTGGTCAGAGCTTGAGCCACCTTGTGAAGGGTCTCAAGGTCAGCGTGACCAGTATACATTTGTTCGCGGGTACGGCCATGCATGGCGAGGGCAGAGACACCAGCAGCCTCAGCTGCGAGGGCATTCTCCACGGCTAGGGATGGATCAGACCAGCCAGTACGCATTTTGACAGTGAGGGGGATATCAAGGACAGATTGGACCTTATTGATAATAGAGTAGATCTTGTCTGGATCCTTGAGCCACATAGCGCCAGCTTCGTTCTTCACGATTTTGTTAACAGGGCAGCCCATGTTGATATCGACGATATCGGTCTTAGTATTTTCTTGGATAAATTCTGCTGCGCGTGCGAGGCTGTCTTCATCACTACCAAAGAGTTGGATAGAAACGGGATTTTCGCCTTCATCGATATGAAGCATATGCAGGGTTTTTTCGTTGTTGTATTGGATTCCCTTGTCAGAGACCATTTCCATTACAACGAGTCCAGCTCCGAGCTCTTTTGCGATGGTGCGAAAGGCTGAGTTGGTGACACCAGCCATGGGTGCTAAAACGGTACGATTGGGAATCTCAACATTGCCAATCATAAAGGGTGTATTAAGATTTGTCACGAATGAGTTCCTCCAGGTCGTTTTCATCAAAGTTATAAGTAGTTTGGCAGAATTGACAAGTGATTTCTGCCCCGTGGTCTTCCTCTTTCATTTCCTCAAGGTCTGAATTTGGAAGGCTGGCAAGAGCGTTCATAAAACGGTCTTTGCTGCAGTCACATTGGAAACGGATTTCTTCTTCAGATAGACGTTTGTAGGATTCGTCACCATAGATGGCCTTGAGGAGGGCTTCGATATGGTCATCGCTTTCTAGAAGGGTTGAGATGGCTGGCATTTCTTGGATGCGTTTTTCAAAGCGGGCAATCTCTTCTTCCTTGGCTCCTGGCAATACTTGGAGAAGGAAACCTCCGGCAACTTTGACCTTGTCGTCTTTATCCAAAAGAACATTGAGGCCGACTGCTGAAGGGGTTTGTTGACTTTCAGTCAGGTAGTAGGCTAAGTCTTCACCGATTTCCCCAGAGATGAGGGGAGTCATGGAGTTGTAGGGATTTCCAGTACCATAGTCTGTGATAACGAGGAATTGACCGTTTCCAACAAAAGGTCCAACAAGGACTTCACCCGTTGCAGTCTTTTTGATGTCAACACCTGGATTTTGAACGTAGCCTTTGACGTTTCCCTTGGTATCTGCGACCGTGATGATGGCACCGAGAGAGCTTGTTCCAAGAACTTTAACTGTTAGTTTGGTATTTCCTTTTTCATTGGCTGCGAGAATTTGGCTAGCGATAAGGGTGCGACCAAGTGCGACAGTTGAACTGGCTTGAGTTTGATGTTTTTCTTGAGCAGTGCGGACGGTTTCAGTGCTATCAAGGACAAAAGCACGAAAGGCTCCGCTTTCTGATATTGTTTTAATAATTTTATCCATAGCTACTATTTTAGCATAAAAATGCCCAAAGGGGGAGTTGTGTGTTTGCTGTTTCTGTGGAATAATGACGAGGAAATCAACCTTAAAATAAAATGAGAAACAGATTATTTCAGCATTTGAAAGATTTATGCTATGCTTGTAGGAGAGAATGAAAGGGGTAACAAATGTATTTAGGCGATTTGATGGAAAAAGCAGAATCTGGTCAATTTTTAGTCCTTTCCTTTCTATTACAAGATTCGCAGACAACAGTCAAGAAAGCCATGGAAGAAACAGGTTTTTCAAAGGCGACCTTAACCAAGTACATTTCTCTGATTAACGAAAATGCCTGGGAAAGAGGGCTAGAGCTGACCATTCACTTGGAAGATGAAAATCTGCGTTTGTCGATTAGTGCAGATACCAAGGGAAGAGAGATTCGGAGCTTGTTTTTAGACAATGCCATTAAGTACCAAATTTTGGTTTACCTTCTCTATCACCAACAGTTCCTAGCCCATCAACTGGCTCAAGAATTGATGATTAGCGAGGCCACGCTTGGTCGCCACTTAGCTAGTCTAAATCAGATTTTGTCAGAGTTTGACTTATCCATCCAAAATGGCCGTTGGCGAGGTCCAGAGCATCAGATTCGCTATTTCTATTTCTGCCTTTTTCGCAAGATTTGGTCCAGTCAGGAGTGGGAAGGTCACATGCAGAAAGCTGAGAGAAAACAAGAGATTGCTACCCTAGAAGAAATCTGCGGTGCTAGCTTGTCTTCAGGTCAGAAATTGGACTTGGTTCTCTGGGCTCACATCAGTCAACAGCGTCTTCGGGTCAATGCCTGTCAGTTTCAAGTCATAGAAGAAAAAATGCGGGGGTATTTTGACAATATTTTCTACCTTCGTTTGCTTCGAAAGGCTCCGTCCTTTTTTGCTGGGCAACATATCCCTCTAGGAACTGAGGATGGTGAGATGATGGTATTCTTTTCATTTCTCCTTTCCCATCGTATTCTTCCTCTTCATACTATGGAGTATATTCTTGGTTTTGGAGGGCAATTAGCCGATTTGCTTACGCAATTGATTCAAGAGATGAAGAAAGAGGAGTTGCTGGGGGACTACACAGAGGACCATGTCACCTATGAACTCAGTCAGCTCTGTGGTCAAGTTTATCTATACAAGGGCTATATCTTGCAAGATCAGTACAGATACCAGACAGAGAATCGCCATCCCTATTTGCTGATGGAACATGATTTTAGAGGGACTGCAGAGAGAATTTTTCATGCTATACCTGCCTTTCAGCAGGGAACGGATTTGGATAAGAAAATTCTCTGGGAATGGCTCCAGTTGATAGAATATATGGCTGAAAATGGTGGTCAACATATGAGGATTGGTCTGGATTTGACATCTGGTTTCCTTGTCTTTTCTAGGATGGCTGCCATTTTGAAACGGTATTTGGAATACAATCGTTTTATTACTATTGAAGCCTATGATCCCAGTCGACATTATGATTTGTTGATTACCAACAACCCTATTTATAAGAAAGAACAGACTCCGATCTATTATTTAAAAAATGATTTGGATATGGAAGATTTGGCGAAGATTCGTCAGATGCTATTTGCCTAAAAGACCTGAATTTTCAGGTCTTTTTTGTGAAATTCGCACAATCTCCTCACATTTTTTTAAAATTTAAAAAAAATTGATGAACAAGAAAGCGCTTTATTTTGTATACTAGTTACTGTAAAGAGGGACCCCCTCAAGATTTTATCAGGAGGACAGCACATGTCACAAGAAAAATACATCATGGCCATTGACCAAGGAACGACCAGTTCTCGTGCCATCATTTTTAACAAAAAAGGAGAAAAGGTCAGCTCTAGTCAAAAAGAATTCACTCAGATTTTTCCTCAAGCAGGTTGGGTAGAGCACAATGCCAATGAAATTTGGAACTCTGTTCAGTCAGTTATCGCGGGTGCTTTCATCGAAAGTGGTGTGAAACCAAGTCAAATCGAGGCCATCGGGATTACCAACCAGCGTGAAACAACTGTCGTCTGGGATAAGAAAACAGGTCTTCCTATCTACAATGCTATCGTTTGGCAATCTCGCCAGACTGCTCCTCTGGCTGAACAGCTGAAAAGCCAAGGCTATGTGGAAAAATTCCACGAAAAGACTGGTTTGATCATCGATGCTTACTTCTCTGCTACCAAGGCTCGTTGGATTTTGGACCATGTAGAAGGCGCTCAAGAGCGAGCTGAAAAAGGAGAATTGCTCTTTGGGACCATTGATACTTGGTTGGTTTGGAAATTGACTGACGGTGCGGCTCACGTGACGGACTACTCCAATGCGGCTCGTACCATGCTTTATAACATTAAAGAACTCAAGTGGGATGACGAGATTTTGGAAATCCTTAACATTCCTAAGGCTATGCTTCCAGAAGTTCGTTCTAACTCTGAAATCTATGGAAAGACAGCTCCATTCCATTTCTATGGTGGAGAAGTGCCAATCTCAGGTATGGCTGGGGACCAACAGGCAGCCCTCTTTGGTCAGTTGGCCTTTGAACCAGGTATGGTCAAAAATACTTATGGAACAGGTTCTTTCATCATTATGAACACTGGTGAAGAGATGCAGTTGTCTGAAAACAACCTTTTGACAACGATTGGTTACGGAATCAACGGCAAGGTTTACTATGCCTTAGAAGGTTCTATCTTCATCGCAGGAAGTGCCATTCAGTGGCTTCGTGATGGACTTCGCATGGTTGAAAATTCACCAGAGTCTGAAAAATATGCTCTCAATTCTCACAACAATGACGAAGTTTATGTCGTACCTGCCTTTACAGGTTTAGGTGCCCCATATTGGAACCAAAATGCTCGTGGTTCAGTCTTTGGCTTAACTCGTGGAACAAGCAAAGAAGACTTTATCAAGGCAACTTTGCAATCTATCGCTTATCAGGTGCGTGACATCATCGACACGATGCAAGTGGACGCTCAGACTGCTATTCAAGTCCTCAAAGTCGACGGCGGTGCAGCTATGAACAACTTCCTCATGCAGTTCCAGGCTGACATCTTAGGAATCGATATTGCCCGCGCCAAAAATTTGGAAACAACTGCCCTAGGAGCAGCCTTCCTAGCGGGTTTGGCAGTGGGTTATTGGAAGGATTTGGATGAGTTGAAACTCTTGAATGAGACAGGAGAACTCTTTGAGCCATCTATGAACGAATCGCGCAAGGAACAACTCTACAAGGGCTGGAAGAAGGCTGTGAAAGCAACGCAAGTCTTTGCGGAAATCGATGACTAATACCGAAAGAATAAAGCGACTTAGTTAGAAAGTGTGTAAATATGGAATTTTCAAAGAAAACACGTGAATTGTCAATTAAAAAAATGCAGGAACGCACCTTGGACCTCCTGATTATTGGTGGGGGGATTACAGGAGCTGGTGTAGCCTTGCAGGCGGCCGCTAGTGGTCTTGACACTGGATTGATTGAAATGCAGGACTTCGCAGAAGGAACATCTAGCCGTTCAACAAAATTGGTCCACGGAGGTCTGCGTTACCTCAAGCAATTTGATGTGGAAGTGGTGTCAGATACA
Organism: Streptococcus sp. GP0011; assembly: GCF_030546305.1. Lineage (GTDB taxonomy): Bacteria > Bacillota > Bacilli > Lactobacillales > Streptococcaceae > Streptococcus. Next base: position 92,950 of record NZ_JAUONR010000006.1, read on the forward strand.
GTTTCTGAGCGTGCAGTGGTTCAGCAAATCGCTCCACACATTCCAAAACCAGACCCGATGCTCTTGCCAGTTTACGATGAAGATGGAGCTACCTTTAGCCTCTTCCGTCTCAAAGTAGCCATGGATTTGTATGACCTTTTGGCAGGTGTTAGCAACACGCCAGCTGCTAACAAGGTCTTGAGCAAGGAAGAAGTCTTGGAACGTCAACCAAACTTGAAGAAAGAAGGTTTGGTAGGAGGTGGAGTTTACCTTGACTTCCGTAACAACGATGCGCGTCTCGTGATTGAAAACATCAAACGTGCCAACCAAGACGGTGCCCTCATTGCCAACCACGTTAAGGCAGAAGGCTTCCTCTTTAATGAAAGCGGCAAGATTACAGGTGTTGTAGCTCGTGATTTGTTGACAGACCAAGTCTTTGAAATCAAGGCTCGTCTGGTTATCAACACAACAGGTCCTTGGAGCGACAAGGTACGTAATTTGTCCGATAAGGGAACACAATTCTCACAAATGCGTCCAACTAAGGGAGTTCACTTGGTAGTGGATTCAAGCAAGATCAAGGTTTCACAGCCAGTTTATTTTGATACAGGTTTGGGTGATGGTCGTATGGTCTTTGTTCTCCCACGTGAAAACAAGACTTACTTTGGTACAACGGATACAGACTACACAGGCGATTTGGAACATCCAAAGGTGACGCAGGAAGATGTAGATTATCTACTTGGTATTGTCAACAACCGCTTCCCAGAAGCAAACATTACCATTGATGATATCGAAAGCAGCTGGGCGGGTCTTCGTCCATTGATTGCAGGCAATAGCGCTTCTGACTACAATGGAGGAAATAACGGAACTATTAGCGATGAGAGCTTCAATAGCTTGATTGCGACTGTCGAAGCTTATCTCTCGAAAGAAAAGACGCGTGAAGATGTTGAATCTGCTGTTAGCAAGCTTGAAAGCAGCACATCTGAGAAACATTTGGACCCATCTGCAGTTTCTCGGGGTTCTAGCTTGGATCGTGATGACAATGGTCTTTTGACCCTTGCTGGTGGTAAAATTACAGACTACCGTAAGATGGCTGAAGGAGCTATGGAGCGCGTGGTCGATATTCTCAAAGCCGAATTTGACCGTAGCTTTAAACTGATCAACTCTAAGACTTACCCTGTTTCAGGTGGAGAATTGAACCCAGCAAATGTGGACTCAGAAATTGAAGCCTTTGCTCAACTTGGAGTTTCACGTGGATTGGATAGCAAGGAAGCTCACTATCTCGCAAATCTTTACGGTTCGAACGCACCGAAGGTCTTTGCCCTTGCTCACAGCTTGGAACAAGCGCCAGGACTCAGCTTGGCAGATACCTTGTCCCTTCACTATGCAATGCGCAATGAGTTGGCTCTTAGCCCAGTTGACTTCCTTCTTCGTCGTACCAACCACATGCTCTTTATGCGTGATAGTTTGGATAGCATCGTTGAGCCAGTTCTGGATGAAATGGGACGATTCTATGATTGGACCGAAGAAGAAAAAGTAGCCTACCGTGCGGATGTCGAGGCAGCTCTTGCTCAAAACGATTTGGCAGAACTAAAAAATTAAGAACAACTAGAAGAGAGGGAGGCAAGCGTTCCTTGCTTTCTCTCTCCTTCTTTTAAATGGAGACAAAGATATGATGAAAGAATTATTTGGAGAATTTTTGGGGACTTTAATCCTTATCCTCCTAGGAAATGGTGTCGTAGCAGGTGTGGTTCTTCCCAAAACCAAGAGTAACAATTCAGGATGGATTGTGATTACTATGGGATGGGGAATTGCTGTAGCCGTTGCGGCCTTTGTATCTGGCACGCTTAGCCCAGCCCACCTAAATCCAGCTGTGACGTTTGCGATGGCCTTAAAAGGAACGCTCTCTTGGGCTTCTGTTTTCCCTTATATCCTAGCCCAATTCGCAGGAGCGATGGTGGCTCAGATTTTGGTTTGGTTGCAATTCAAACCACATTATGAGGCAGAAGAAAATGCAGGAAATATCCTAGCGACCTTTAGTACTGGACCAGCCATCAAGGACACAGTATCGAACTTGGTTAGCGAAATCCTTGGTACCTTTGTTTTGCTCTTGACAATCTTTGCCTTGGGACTCTATGACCTTCAAGCCGGTTTAGGGACCTTTGCAGTGGGAACGTTGATTGTCGGTATCGGTCTTTCACTAGGTGGGACAACGGGTTATGCCTTGAACCCAGCTCGTGATCTTGGACCTCGTATCATGCACAGCATCTTGCCAATTCCAAACAAGGGAGATGGGGACTGGTCTTATGCTTGGATTCCTGTTGTAGGACCTATCCTCGGAGCGACCCTAGCAGTTCTCGTATTTTCACTTTTCTAAGATAAAAGAGTTATTGGCAACAGAGTTTGAGATGGAAATCTCAAGCTCTTTTTTGATGGCCAAAACATTAATATTTTAACTTATCTTAAAATAAGCTAAAACGAACTTTTAAGTTATGGTAAACAGTTGAAAAAAAGGTTGATAAAATGGTAAAATGTTAGGAAGATAAGATAGTAAATGCATAGTTGCATAGCTTTTTTGAAAAATCATAGAAAATTGAACACACTAACTATGGGAAAACACAGAAAATTGTATATGTTTTTGGGACAGACCGTCCTATATTTTGTAATCTTACTTGGTTTGCTTTATTTTTTTAGTTACCTTGGTCAGAGCCAAGGAACCTTTATTTATAATGAGTTCTAGTTTGAAGGAGAAGAAAAACTGTGTCTAATAAACCGATAAAAGATATGATTGAAACGATTGAGCACTTTGCTCAAACACAGCCAACATATCCTGTCTACAATGTTTTAGGTCAAGAGCACACTTATGGTGATCTGAAGGCTGATTCAGATAGTTTGGCAGCAGCTATTGATCGACTTGGCTTGCCTGAGAAATCTCCAGTCGTCGTTTTTGGTGGTCAGGAGTATGAGATGTTGGCTACCTTTGTAGCGCTGACTAAGTCGGGGCATGCCTATATTCCAATTGACAGCCATTCGGCCTTGGAACGAGTTTCTGCTATCGTAGAAGTTGCAGAGCCAAGTTTGATTATTGCCATCTCGGATTTTCCATTAGAGCAAACTAGCACACCGATGCTGAATTTGGAGCAAGTTCATGAAGCTTTTGCTCAAGCTTCTAGCTACGAGATTACGCATCCAGTCAAGGGAGATGACAACTACTACATCATCTTTACTTCTGGTACGACTGGTAAGCCAAAGGGGGTGCAGATTTCCCATGACAATCTCCTCAGTTTTACCAACTGGATGATTACAGACAAAGAATTTGCGACGCCAAGTCGTCCACAAATGCTGGCTCAGCCACCTTATTCTTTTGACCTATCTGTCATGTACTGGGCGCCAACCTTGGCACTTGGTGGTACGCTTTTCGCTCTTCCTTCAGCCATTACTCAGGACTTTAAGCAACTATTTGCGACCATCTTTTCATTGCCAATCGCTATCTGGACCTCAACGCCTTCCTTTGCAGATATGGCCATGTTGTCAGAAGATTTTAATAGTGAGAAAATGCCAGGCATTACGCATTTCTACTTTGATGGCGAAGAATTGACGGTCAAAACAGCTCAAAAACTGCGCGAGCGTTTCCCAAATGCCCAAATTATCAATGCTTACGGTCCAACAGAAGCAACAGTGGCTCTATCAGCAGTTGCCGTGACGGACGAGATGTTGGCGACTCTCAAACGCCTACCAATCGGCTATACCAAGGCGGATTCTCCAACCTTTATCATTGATGAGGAAGGCAATAAGCTGCCAAATGGTGAACAGGGAGAAATCATTGTTTCTGGGCCAGCTGTTTCAAAAGGCTATATGAATAATCCTGAAAAAACGGCAGAAGCTTTCTTTGAGTTCGAAGGTCTTCCGGCCTACCACACAGGAGATGTAGGAACTATGACAGATGAGGGCTTGCTTCTCTATGGTGGACGAATGGATTTCCAGATTAAGTTCAATGGTTATCGCATTGAGCTTGAAGATGTCTCTCAAAACCTCAACAAGTCTCGCTATATCGAGTCGGCTGTTGCTGTCCCACGTTATAACAAGGACCACAAGGTACAAAATCTACTGGCCTATGTCATCCTAAAGGACGGTGTCCGTCAGCAGTTTGAGCGTGATATCGATATTACCAAGGCTATCAAGGAAGACTTAGCAGATATCATGATGTCCTATATGATGCCTTCTAAGTTTCTTTATCGAGATAGTTTGCCGCTAACGCCTAATGGTAAAATTGATATCAAGGGCTTGATTAACGAGGTAAACAGTAGATGATGGAGCTTTATAAACAGCTACCTCATTTGGAACCTTATGGTGATCTTCAGTACTTTTTATACGTAATTGTTGCGACTTTACCTATCTTTATTGGTCTTTTTTTCAAGAAACGCTTTGCCTTGTATGAGGTGCTTGTTAGTCTCTTCTTTATCGTCACCATGTTGGTCGGTGGAAAGACGAATCAAATAAGCGCTTTGATCCTTTATGTTATCTGGCAAGTACTGCTTGTATCTTTCTACAAAAGGTACAGGAAAAAGCGGGATAGTAAATGGATATTTTACCTGGTTAGCTTTCTATCCCTATTGCCAATCGTCTTTGTGAAAGTATCTCCTGCTATTCATGGACCTCAATCTTTGTTTGGATTTTTAGGGATTTCTTACTTAACTTTTCGTGCAGTTGGGGTTATCGTTGAGTTGAGAGACAGTGTCATCAAAGATTTAACGATTTGGCAATTCTTACGTTTTCTTCTCTTTATGCCGACTTTCTCAAGTGGTCCCATTGATCGTTTCAAACGCTTCAATGAAAATTACGAGACCATTCCTGAGCGGGATGAGCTGATGGATATGCTAGAAGAGGCTGTCAAATATATCATGCTGGGCTTCCTCTACAAGTTTATCTTGGCTCACATTTTAGGAGAGACATTATTGCCTCCGCTGAAAAATTTGGCCTTGCAGACAGGTGGTTTCTTTAACCTCTACGCTTTAGCGGTCATGTACACCTTTGGTCTGGAGCTCTTCTTTGACTTTGCGGGCTACTCTATGTTTGCCTTAGCCATTTCAAACTTGATGGGTATTCATAGTCCTATCAACTTTAACAAGCCCTTTTTGTCAAGGGATTTAAAAGAGTTTTGGAATCGTTGGCACATGAGTCTGTCTTTCTGGTTCCGTGACTTTGTCTTTATGCGGATGGTCATGGTGTTGACCAGAAAGAAGGTCTTTAAAAATCGCAATGTCACTTCAAGTGTAGCCTATATTCTCAATATGCTGATTATGGGATTTTGGCATGGTGTGACCTGGTACTACATCGCCTATGGACTTTTCCATGGGATTGGACTGGTTATCAATGATGCTTGGGTTCGTAAGAAAAAAGCGCTCAATAAAGAACGGAAAAAAGCTGGAAAGGGTTCCTTACCTGAGAATCGCTGGATTCAGTTGCTTGGCATGGTTGTCACCTTCCATGTCGTGATGGTTTCATTCTTAATCTTTTCTGGATTTTTGAATGATTTATGGTTTAAAAAATAAAAGGATATAAAAAATGGATATCAAATCAGAAGTTATTGAAATTATTGATGAGTTGTTTATGGAAGATGTTTCTGACATGATGGATGAAGATCTTTTTGATGCCGGTGTCTTGGATAGCATGGGAACGGTTGAATTGATTGTTGAGATTGAAAACCGTTTTGACATTCGTGTTCCAGTGACGGAGTTCGGTCGTGATGACTGGAATACGGCTAATAAAATCGTAGAAGGTATTACGGAGTTGAAGAATGCTTAAACGCTTGTGGCTGATCTTCGGGCCTATCTTCATTGCTGGATTTTTGGTTCTTCTACTCATCTTTTTTTATCCAAGTACAACAAGCCATAATTTGACGGAGGAAAAATACTCGGCGGCTTCTGTTAGTGCAGAGAGTTTTAAAGAGAGAAGCCAAAAAGTAAGGGCTCTTACGGATCCAAATATGCGTTTTATTCCTTTTCTAGGGTCTAGTGAATGGATTCGATTTGATAGTGTCCATCCAGCTGTTTTAGCAGAAAAATATCATCGTCCCTATCGTCCTTACTTTCTAGGACAAGCAGGAGCAGCCTCTCTCAATCAATATTTTGGTCTACAGCAAATTTTGCCAGAAATAGAGAATAAGCAGGCTGTATTTGTGATTTCGCCTCAGTGGTTTACGGAGACAGATTATGAACCCGCAGCGTTTCAGAGATTTTTTAACAGCGACCAATTGACAGCTTTTTTGGGAAATCAATCTGGTGATACTGCTGCAAAGCATGCGGCTATTCGATTGTTAAAGCAGAATCCTAATGTTGCATTAAAAAGCATTGTTCAAAAACTGTCAAAGGGTGAAGAATTATCAGATGTTGATCAGGTTGCTATTGATATTTTTGCGCGATTCAACGAAAAACAATCCGCTCTCTTTGGACAATTCTCCATTCGAGGACAACTCAAGTACAAGGAACACGTGGAGAACTATTTAAAAGATCTTCCGGATCAATTTTCTTATGATGAGTTAGAAAAAATTGTTCGTAAGGACGCAGAAGCAAATACGACCAATAACGATATGGGGATGGAAAATCATTTCTATACGAGAGAGATTCAAAAGGATTTAAAAAAATGGGAAGGGTATCAAAAAAATTACAACTTCCTCAAGTCCTCCGAGTACAATGATTTGCAGCTGGTCCTCAATCAATTTGCTAAGTCGAATGTCAATGTACTCTTTGTTATTCAGCCGGTTAACAAGAAGTGGATGGAGTACACAGGGCTCAGTGAAGAGATGTACCAGCATGCAGTGGAGAAAATTCGTTACCAGTTAGAAAGTCAAGGTTTCACCAACATTGCTGACTTTTCTAAAAAAGGCGGAGATCCGTACTTTGTCAAGGACACCATTCATATTGGTTGGTTGGGTTGGTTGGCTTTTGATAAGGTTGTCAATCCCTTCTTGACGGATCCGAAACCAGCTCCAGACTACAAGATGAATGACCGCTTCTTTAGCAAGGACTGGGCGACCTATGATGGGAATATCAAAGATTTCCAATAAAAAGAGTTAAAAGTTTGGGATTTAAACCCAAGCTTTTTTGTTTAAATGGCGAATATTTAAGATGCAAATAGGTCAAAAGTTTCAAAATTTTTAGAAATAGCGTATAATATAAAAGAGAAAAAGAAAAGAAAGGGATTTTAAAATGAACAAACGTTCTTTGTTACCTGTCTTATCGACAGCCCTGTTAGCTCCAGCCTTCTTAGCTGGACAAGTCTATGCTGAAGAAGCAACAACTCCTGCAGAAAGTTCAGCTGTAGTGGCGACTCCTGCTACGTCGGCGACTCCAGCCCCTGTTGAGAGCCCTGCAGTACCGGAAACTTCGGCAACTTCAGAAGCGGTTGCACCTGCAGAAGCTCCGTCAGCTCCTGCTGAATCTACTAAAAGCGAAGAAAAGGACACCGTTATCTTACACACTAATGATGTCCATGGTCGTATTGTAGAGGAAAAAGGAGTAATTGGAGATGCCAAGTTAGCGACTGTCATTGAGCAGGAGCGTGCAAAATCAAATCAAAATACTCTGGTTGTTGACGCGGGAGACGCTTTCCAAGGTTTACCGATTTCCAACTCTACTAAGGGTGAAGCACGCGCCGAAATTCTCAATCAGATGCAGTATGATGCCATGGCAGTAGGAAATCATGAGTTTGACTTTGGTTTAGACGAAGCTAAGAAATACAAGGAAATCTTGAAATTCCCATTACTTAGTTCAAATACCTACGTCAATGGTGCTCGTCTCTTTGAAGCTTCCACAATCGTTGATAAAGATAAGACTGTGGAAGGTGATGAGTTTGTTGTAATCGGCGTGACAACACCTGAAACTGCTACAAAAACCCACCCTAAAAACATTAAAGGGGTAACTTTTACAGATCCAATCTCTGAAGTCAATAAGGTCATCGAAGAAGTTCAAGCCAAGGCTCGTGCAGAAGGTAAGGACTACAAACACTATGTCGTACTGGCTCACTTGGGTGTGGATACTACAACTCCAGTCGAATGGCGTGGTTCAACTTTGGCAGAAGCCTTGTCTAAAAATCCTCGTTTGAAAGGGAAACGCGTAACAATAATCGACGGTCACTCTCATACAGTAGAATCAACGACTTATGGAGACAATGTTACCTATAACCAGACAGGAAGCTACCTTCATAATGTAGGAAAAATCACCTACAAATCTCGTCAGCTTTTGGGTAATCCAACTCAGATTCCGGCTGCTGATGCTAAAAAATTACCAGCCAATCCAACAGTAGAAAAACTGGTCAAAGACATTAAACAAAAATACGATGCTGAAAATGCTGTTGAAGTCGTTTCAAACAGCCCTGTAGAACTCAACGGAGATCGTGAAAATGTTCGGGTTCGTGAAACTAACCTCGGAAACGTCGTAGCGGACTCCCTCTATCAGTATGGTCAGACAGGATTTAGCCATCCGACTGACATCGCTGTGACAAATGGTGGTGGCTTGCGTGAAACTATTGCAAAAGGCAAACCGATTACGAAAGGAAATGTCATTGCCGTTCTTCCATTTGGAAATACCATCTCACAAATCCAAGTGACTGGGCAACAAGTATTAGATATGTTTGAAAAGTCACTCGGATCTATCTTGCAGGTCGATAAGGATGGCAAGAAGGTCTTGGATGAGAACGGACAACCATTGCTAGAACCAAGTGGTGGCTTCTTGCAAGTTTCAGGTGTGAAGGTTTACTATGATACCAATCTACCATCAGGTAAACGTGTCTTGGCCATCCAGGTCAAAAACCGCACGACTGGTCGTTATGATCTCCTAGACCTCGCAAAAATTTACTACCTTGCAACCAATGATTTCCTAGCTGCGGGTGGCGATGGCTACACGATGTTAGGTGGTGCGCGAGAAGAAGGTCCTTCTATGGATGCAGCCTTTGAAGAGTATCTGAAAACCGCTGATTTGACCCAGTATGAAAAGATTAATCCGAACTCACGGACGATTTCTGTGGATTCTAAAAACTTTAGTCTGCCAGTAGAAACACCTCAAACGAATACAGCTGCTAGCGATGCGACTACGAATGTACCACTTACTTATGAGGTGGCAGGTCAATTTAGCAAGAAGGCAGTTGTCTCAGAAAAAGCTCTTCCAAATACAGGAAGTGAACAATCCATCTTCTTGCTTTTGATGGGAATGGTAGCTGGTCTGGCAGGTATCTTATCGAGCCGAAAACCAAAGCTAAAATAGGTTAAATTTCACATCTAGAAGAGTCTAGGGAAACGTTTTTACGCCTTTTTCCCTTGACTCTTTTTTGGTTTATGATATAATTAACCAGTAAAGAATCGGTGGCTATCTATGTTTTTTACGAAAAGATAGCTAGGGAAGGAGTAACACATGAGACAGCTTGCACAGGAAATCGATAACTTTTTAAACGAGGTGATCTTGAGATCTGAGAACCAGCATGAAATTCTGATTGGGCATTGCACGAGTGACGTTGCCTTGACCAACACTCAGGAACATATCCTCATGCTCCTGTCAGAAGAATCCCTAACCAACTCGGAGTTGGCCCGTCGTCTTAACGTCAGTCAGGCAGCAGTGACCAAGGCTATCAAATCTTTGGTCAAAGAGGGTATGTTAGAGACATCTAGAGATCCAAAGGATGCGCGTGTGATTTTTTACCAACTGACAGAACTAGCTCGACCAGTGGCAGAGGAACACCACCATCATCATGAACACACGCTCTTAGCCTATGAACAAGTGGCAAGTCAGTTTACTCCAAATGAACAAGAAGTTATCCAGCGGTTTTTAACTGCTTTAGTAGGAGAAATCAAATAATGCGGTATATTACAGTAGAGGACTTGTCTTTCTATTATGACAAAGAACCTGTCCTCGAGCACATCAACTACAGTGTTGATAGTGGGGAGTTTGTCACCCTGACTGGTGAAAATGGAGCTGCCAAGACAACGCTTATCAAGGCGAGCCTAGGCATCTTGCAGCCAAGATTTGGCAAGGTAACCATCTCAAAGACAAATACTCATGGGAAAAAGCTTAGGATAGCTTATCTTCCCCAGCAGATTGCCAGTTTTAATGCTGGTTTTCCAAGTACGGTTTATGAATTTGTCAAGTCGGGTCGTTATCCGCGAAAGGGCTGGTTTCGTCGCTTGAACGCCCATGATGAGGAACATATCAAGGCCAGTCTAGACTCAGTTGGTATGTGGGAACATCGTGACAAACGAATTGGCTCTCTCTCGGGAGGGCAAAAGCAACGAGCAGTTATTGCAAGGATGTTTGCTTCTGACCCAGATATCTTTGTCTTGGATGAGCCGACGACAGGGATGGATGCTGGAAGCAAAAATGAATTTTACGAACTCATGCACCATAGTGCCCACCATCATGGCAAGGCTGTTTTGATGATTACCCATGACCCTGAGGAGGTCAAGGACTACGCAGATCGCAATATCCATCTAGTCCGTAACCAAGACTCGCCGTGGCGTTGTTTTAACGTTCACGAAAGCGACCAGGAGGTGGACCATGCTTAGTTTGTTATCTTATGATTTTATGCAGCGTGCCTTCTTGGCGGTCATTGCCATGAGTCTCTTTTCTCCAGTTCTTGGGACTTTCCTTATCTTACGTCGTCAGAGTCTCATGAGCGATACCCTCAGTCACGTTTCTCTATCAGGAGTAGCCTTTGGTCTGGTTTTGGGGATTTCTCCAACTATTTCAACCATTGCTATTGTCCTGATCGCTGCTGTCTTTCTGGAGTATCTCCGTACAGTCTATAAGAACTTTATGGAAATCGGGACAGCTATCCTCATGTCTACAGGGCTTGCAGTCTCCCTTATCGTGATGAGTAAGGGGAAAAGTTCGAGTTCCATGAGTTTGGACCAATATCTCTTTGGGTCTATTGTGACTATTAGCCAGGAGCAGGTGATTTTCCTCTTTGCCATTGCTGCGGTCGTTTTGCTCTTGACTTTCTTGTTCTTGCGACCAATGTATATCCTGACTTTTGATGAGGACACGGCCTTTGTGGATGGCTTGCCAGTTCGTACCATGTCTATCCTCTTTAACATGGTGACAGGGGTGGCGATTGCCCTTATGATTCCAGCAGCAGGAGCTCTTTTGGTATCGACCATTATGGTCTTGCCAGCTAGTATTGCCCTTCGTCTGGGGAAAAACTTCAAATCCGTTATGTTACTAGCCAGCGCTATTGGCTTTTTGGGAATGGTGGCAGGACTTTATATTTCCTACTATGCGGAAACCCCTGCTAGCGCTAGTATTACCATTATCTTTGTAGCTGTCTTTTTGTTAGTCAGTCTACTGAAACGTTTTATCAAATAGGAGAATGAAATGAAAAAAATTAGCTTACTACTGGCTAGTCTATGTGCCCTGTTTTTAGTGGCTTGTTCCAATCAAAAACAGGCAGATGGGAAGCTAAATATCGTGACAACCTTTTACCCTGTCTACGAATTTACCAAACAAGTCGCAGGAGATACTGCTAATGTAGAACTTCTAATCGGTGCTGGTACAGAACCCCATGAGTATGAACCGTCTGCTAAGGCAGTTGCCAAAATCCAAGACGCAGATACCTTTGTCTATGAAAATGAAAATATGGAAACTTGGGTTCCAAAATTGTTAGAATCCTTGGATAAGAAAAAAGTGAAAACTATCAAGGCGACAGGTGATATGCTCCTCTTGCCAGGTGGTGAGGAAGAAGAGGAAGGGCATGATCATGGCGGTGAGGGTCACCATCACGACTACGATCCCCACGTTTGGCTTTCACCAGCACGCGCCATCAAACTGGTAGAGCATATCCGTGACAGCTTGTCAGCAGATTATCCTGATAAAAAAGAGACTTTTGAGAAGAATGCGGCTGCCTATATCGAAAAATTGCAAGCCTTGGACAAGGCCTACACAGATGGCTTGTCTCAAGCTAAACAAAAGAGCTTTGTGACACAGCACGCTGCCTTTAACTACCTTGCCTTGGACTACGGTCTCAAGCAAGTATCCATCTCAGGTCTCTCACCAGATGCAGAACCATCAGCAGCACGTTTGGCAGAATTGACAGAGTATATTAAGAAAAACAAGATTTCTTATATCTACTTTGAAGAAAATGCCTCACAAGCCCTAGCTAATACACTCTCAAAAGAAACAGGTGTCAAACTAGACGTGCTCAATCCGCTAGAAAGTCTGACAGAAGAAGCAACCAAGGCTGGTGAGGACTATATATCTGTGATGGAGAAAAACCTCAAAGCTTTGAAACAGACAACGGACCAAGAAGGACCAGAAATCGAGCCAGAGAAGGAAGAAAACACCAAGACAGTTCACAATGGTTACTTTGAGGATGCAGATGTCAAAGATCGTACCTTGAGTGACTATGTTGGCAACTGGCAGTCGGTCTATCCTTTCCTTGAGGATGGAACTTTTGATCAAGTCTTTGACTACAAGGCTAAGTTGACTGGCAAGATGACCAAGGATGAGTACAAGGCCTACTATAGAAAAGGCTATCAGACAGATGTGACCAAAATCAACATCACGGACAACACTATGGAATTTGTTCAAGGTGGCCAAAGCAAGAAATTCACCTACAAGTATGTCGGCAAGAAAATCTTGACATATAAGAAAGGCAATCGTGGTGTGCGCTTCCTCTTTGAAGCGACAGATGCGGACGCTGGACAGTTCAAGTATGTTCAGTTTAGTGACCACAATATCGCTCCAGTTAAGGCAGAACATTTCCATATCTTCTTTGGAGGTACTAGCCAAGAAGCCCTCTTTGAAGAGATGGATAACTGGCCAACCTACTATCCAGATAACCTATCTGGCCAAGAAATCGCCCAAGAAATGTTGGCGCATTGATGCAAGAGAGAATCCCGCAAATCTGCGGGATTTTTTGCTAGAAACGATTATCCGAGTAGGTTGTGGGCGCTATAGTACTACAGCTGTGCTGTTCACAATGTGATAAAGAGGTCATTTTCTACTGACTGATTCTCACTAGCTGACGAATGCAAAAGCTATGATTGTACAAATTATAGAATCTTTTCAGGGGATTTAGGAAGGAATCTTAGTCATATTGACGCTGCTATCGCTTTTTGTTATAGTCAAGGAGAGAGCGGTCTGGAACACTAGTTTATTCACAGTCTGTGGATAAGTCTAGAAGGAAATGACATACAACTCAGGGAGTTGAAGTATCCTGATAATAGTTTCGTATATTAGTGACTTTCTGGAAAGATAGTAGAAATCCTAGTACAGAGCTGTTTGACAAAGGTATGTTTAGGGTGACAGGTGAGCTAGAGACTGAAAAAACTAGTTTTTAGGAATGTTTTCTTATCCACAAATTGTGGATAACTTTGTGAACAAGAGAAAGAGATGTGAGATGATGACGAAAATAAAACCGCATGGACCATTACCAAGCCAGGCCCAGCTAGCTTATTTAGAGGATGAACTAGCTGCCTTTATCCATTTTGGTCCCAATACCTTTTATGACCAGGAATGGGGAAGTGGGCAAGAGGATCCCAAGCGTTTTAACCCGACCAAGTTGGATGCGCGTGAATGGGTTCGGGTACTCAAAGAAACGGGTTTTAAAAAGCTGATTTTGGTGGTGAAGCATCATGATGGTTTTGTCCTCTACCCGACAGCTCATACAGATTATTCGGTCAAGGCTAGCCCTTGGAGGGATGGGGATGGTGACTTGCTTCTCGAGGTTTCCCAAGCTGCGACTGAGTTTGATATGGATATGGGAGTGTATTTGTCTCCTTGGGATGCTCACAGTCCCCTCTATCACGTGGACCAAGAAGCGGACTACAATGCCTACTATCTGGCTCAATTGAAGGAAATCTTGTCAAATCCTGCCTATGGGAATGCCGGTAAGTTCGCTGAGGTGTGGATGGATGGTGCTCGAGGAGAAGGGGCCCAGAAGGTCAACTATGAGTTTGAGACTTGGTTTGAAACCATTCGTGACTTGCAGGGCGATTGTTTGATTTTCTCAACTGAGGGAACTAGTATTCGCTGGATTGGGAATGAACGAGGCTATGCAGGGGATCCCTTGTGGCAAAAAGTCAAGCCAGACCAGTTAGGAACAGAAGCGGAATTAGATTATCTACAGCACGGAGACCCCTCTGGGACGCTATTTTCAATCGGGGAGGCAGATGTTTCTCTTCGGCCGGGCTGGTTTTACCATGAGGATCAGGACCCCAAGTCTCTCGAGGAGTTGGTCGAAATCTACTTTCACTCGGTAGGGCGGGGAACTCCACTCTTGCTTAATATCCCACCGAACCAAGATGGCCTCTTTGATGAAAGGGATATCCAGCGATTGTATGAATTTAGGGACTACTGTGATGAGCTCTATAGAGAAGATTTGGCTCTGGGAGCGAAGGTATCTGGTCCTGCTCTATCACCAGACTTTGCCGGTCATCATCTGACAGATGGACGGAGGATCAGTTCATGGGCAAGTGATGCAGAGTTGCCAATCCAATTAGAGCTCGATTTAGGATCACCTAAAACTTTTGATGTGATTGAGCTGAGGGAAGATTTGAAGTTAGGGCAACGCATTGCTGCTTTCCGTGTTCAGGTAGAGTTGGATGGTGTCTGGCAGGAGTTTGGATCAGGATTTACAGTGGGCTATAAACGTCTTTTACGAGGAACAGTCTTTGAGGCGCAGAAGATACGCGTGACCATTACAGAGGCACAGGCTTTGCCTTTGTTGACCAAGATTTCACTCTATAAAACACCTACCTTGTCGAGAAAAGATACCGTTCAGCAACTAGAGTTTTCAGAAAAAAGTCTGACTGTGACCAAGGGAGAAAATGTCTACTTTACAGTGAAGCGCAAAGAATCTAGCAGTCCTTTGGAAGCTAAGATTTCGATTCAACCAGGGACGGGTGTGCATGGTGTCGCTTATCGGGACGAGATTCAAGTTATTGAGTTTCAAGTTGGCGAGACTGAAAAAAGATTGACGCTTCCAACCTTGTATTTTTCAGGAGATAAAAGCTTAGATTTTTATCTGAATTTGACGCTAGGCGGGCAGCTTGTTGACCAGCTTCAGGTCCAAGTTTCATAAAAGAAGAACCTTTGCGTGATGCAAAGGTTCTTTTGGTTATGAGTGATTTGGTAGCCAGCTGAGAGTGAAGGTCAGTTGCTCAGCTTTCAAGAGGTCTTGGTGTTGGATGCTAGATACAGAGTTCTTGTCCAATCGACACTCTTTGACAAAGTTAAAATGGCTGTAGTTTTGTTCAGCATAGATATCCAGCCATTTATTTTCCTTAGCCAGGTAGATACGGAGATGGTCAAAGAGAGGAATTCCGAGATCGTAACTTGGTTTGCCCGGACAGATCGGGTAGAATCCAAGAGCTGACCAGATGTACCAAGCCGAGAGACTGCCATTGTCTTCGTCGCCAGGATAGGCTTGCCAGCTGGGGTGAAAGGCTTTCTGACGCAAGGTTTTGATGAGTAGAGCAGTGTAGTCAGGGTAGTCGCTGTAGCGAAAGAGATAAGGGATGTGGAAGCTAGGTTGGTTGGAAATGGCGATTTGCCCAAAAGGAGCGGTAGCCATCTCGCTCATCTCGTGAATCTCGTAACCATAGCCGGTGGTTTCAAAGAGGGGAGCACCCTGACAGGCTTTCAAAAGATAGTGGCTGAAGGCTTCTTTTCCGCCCATAAGCTGGATTAAGCCTGGGATGTCGTGGAGAACGCCCAAAGTCGCTTGAATGGTAGAACATTCGGCGTAGTCTCGTCCCCAACTGTAAGGAGAGAAGTCAGGACGGAAGTTGCCTTGACGATCTCGCGCACGCATGTAACCTGTCTTAGCGTCAAATAGATGGCGGTAATTTTGAGACGCAGTTCTATAAGTTTCCGCGATGTCATTCTGACCAAGCTTTTCGGCACAGCTGGCGATACAAAAGTCGCTATAGGCATAGTCAAGGGTGTGGCTGACGCTTTCGTGGTGGTCGGTAGAGAGATAACCTAATTCTTGGTATTGGGCTAGTCCGTGACGACCATTGATGCCGAGAGGGTCGGATTTAGTGGCTGTCTCCAGCATGGCTTGGAGGAGTTCTTCTTCCAAGTCGGGAGCCATATCCTTGCAGGCGCTATCTGCGATAATGCCGTCCAATAGAGTACCAGGCATCATACCACGTTCATCTGGAGCCAGCCATTTTGGCAGGAAACCAGTATCGCGGTAGCTATTGAGAAAGCCTTCTAAAAAGAGACGATAGTGTTCCGGTATAAGAAGGGCAAAGAGGGGGAAGGTGGTGCGGAAGGTATCCCAGAAGCCATTGTTACTAAAGAGGACGCCGGGTTTGACAGTACCAGTAGCCAGATCCATGTGGATGGCTTGCCCTGACTCGCTCGCTTCATAAAATGTCTGTGGGAAGAGGAAGAGTCTGTAGAGGCAGTGATCAAAGAAGATTCGGTCGGCTTCCCCTGTCTCCACGATATCAAAACGGTGGAGGAGATTTTCCCAGTCTGCTTGGGCATTTGCTTTACAGCTGTCAAAGTCCTTTTGAGGTAGATTAAGCAGAGCTTGAGAAGGCGAGATGAAAGAAGTTGCTAGCTGGATTTCGGCTTGGCTACTTGCTAAGTCAATTCGCCAGTCTCCACTTTCTTGGCTGACAGCAAGAATATCCGTGTTCATTTGTAGGGCAGTAAAGAGTATCAGCGGATTTTTGTTGGTCTCAGTTTTGCCTTCTTGTCGTAGGGAAAGAGTTCGCTTATCTACTTGCTTGACTGTCAAGTCATCTGCTGCGTGAAGATAGAGGGCGAGGGCTTTGCCTTGCTTTTGCTCCAAACGAATAGAGGCACCATAGCAAGTCGGTGTCAGTTGGGTTTCAATCTGATAGCGTAGGGATAAAATCTTCAGATAATGAGGTTGGAAAGAGGCCTTATCTAGGTCATAGGAAGACTGACGATGAAAGAGACCGTCTCCACCAATCTGGCCTGTGATAGGTGTTAGGAGTAGCCAAGAATAGTCGCCAATCCAAGGACTTGGTTGATGGGTCAATCGAATCCCCTGAAAGATGGGCAGATGTGGATCGAAAAACCAAGCTCCTTCCTGATCGCTGGTCTGGGGCACAAAATAATTCATCCCAAAAGGCACGCCTGTGTATGGCAGGGTATTTCCCCGAGAAAAGGCATGCTTGCTGGCAGTCCCAAAGCGGGTATCGATGGTTTCAAGTATTGGTTTCATAGTCTTTCCTTTAGCTGTTTTTCTACATTATATCAGAAAAATGAGGCCTTTAGATATGGGGTTCGAAAGTAAGCAATTTTGTAGAAAAATGACTATCATTTGTGTATGTATTTTCTGTCTCAAAAACTATATACTGAACATGAAACTTGTTTGAAAGAGGAAACTGCACGATGATTTATTCGAAAGAAATTGTTAGAAAATGGTTAGACGAAGTAGCAGAGCGGGCTAAGGACCATCCGGAGTGGGTGGATGTCTTTGAGCGTTGCTACACCGACACCTTGGACAATACGGTCGAGATTCTAGAAGATGGCTCAACTTTTGTCTTGACAGGGGATATTCCTGCTATGTGGCTTCGGGATTCGACGGCCCAACTCAGACCCTACCTTCATGTGGCTAAAAAAGATCCTCTCTTGCGTCAGACCATTGCAGGTCTGGTCAAGCGTCAGATGACCTTGGTACTCAAGGATCCTTATGCCAATTCCTTCAATATTGAGGAAAACTGGAAGGGGCACCATGAGACTGACCATACCGACCTTAATGGCTGGATTTGGGAACGCAAGTACGAGGTGGACTCACTTTGCTATCCTTTGCAGTTGGCTTATCTCCTTTGGAAAGAGACTGGAGAGACGAGTCAGTTTGATGAGACTTTTGTCGCAGCGACCAAGGAAATTCTTCATCTTTGGACAGTGGAACAAGACCACAAGAACTCTCCTTATCGTTTTGTCCGTGATACGGACCGCAAGGAAGATACTCTGGTAAATGATGGCTTTGGACCTGCCTTTGCAGTGACAGGTATGACCTGGTCAGCCTTTCGTCCGAGTGATGACTGCTGCCAGTATAGCTATTTGATTCCGTCCAATATGTTTGCTGTAGTGGTCTTGGGTTATGTTCAAGAAATCTTTGCAGAACTGGATCTAGCTGATAACCAAAACATCGTGGCAGACGCTAAACGCCTGCAAGCTGAAATCCAAGAAGGCATCGAAAATTACGCTTACACAACTAACAGCAAGGGTGAAAAGATTTACGCCTTTGAAGTGGATGGTTTAGGAAATGCCAGCATCATGGACGATCCAAATGTACCAAGTTTGTTGGCGGCGCCTTATCTGGGCTATTGCGACATTGAAGACGAAGTGTATCAAGCTACACGCCGCACTATTCTGAGCCCTGAAAATCCATATTTCTACCAAGGGAAATACGCTAGTGGCCTAGGAAGTTCTCATACCTTCTATCGCTATATCTGGCCCATTGCCCTTTCTATCCAAGGCTTGACAACAAGAGATAAGGCAGAGAAGAAATTCTTGCTGGACCAGCTGGTTGCCTGCGATGGTGGAACAGGTGTCATGCACGAAAGCTTCCACGTAGACGATCCGACTCTCTACTCTCGTGAATGGTTCTCTTGGGCCAACATGATGTTCTGCGAGTTAGTCTTGGATTACTTGGATATCCGCTAATACTCTTCAAAAATCTCTTCAAACCACGTCAGCTTCGCCTTGCCGTAGGTATGGTTACTGACTTCGTCAGTTCTATCCACAACCTCAAAACAGTGTTTTGAGCAGCCTGCGGCTAGCTTCCTAGTTTGCTTTTTGATTTTCATTGAGTATAAGGAGCTCGCTTTAGTTTCACCGATTCTTGTCAGAATCACACCTTTACATTTAAAACGTTAAAATTTAAGTTAGAATGAGGTTTTACTCATGGAAAATGTTGTCGTACATATTATCTCACATAGTCACTGGGACCGTGAGTGGTATCTGCCTTTTGAAAGCCACCGTATGCAGTTGGTGGAATTATTTGATAATCTTTTTGACCTTTTTGAAAATGACCCTGAGTTCAAGAGTTTCCACTTGGATGGCCAAACCATTGTCCTCGATGACTATTTGGAAATTCGCCCTGAAAATCGCGACAAAGTCCAAGGTTACATTGACGAAGGCAAACTCAAAATTGGTCCCTTCTACATCTTGCAGGATGACTACTTGATTTCAAGTGAAGCCAACGTTCGCAACACCTTGATTGGTCAAGCAGAATGTGCAAAATGGGGCAAATCCACTCAGATTGGTTACTTCCCAGATACCTTTGGAAATATGGGACAAGCTCCTCAAATCCTTCAAAAATCAGGCATTCACGTGGCGGCCTTTGGGCGTGGTGTCAAGCCGATTGGATTTGACAACCAAGTTCTCGAAGATGAGCAGTTTACTTCCCAGTTTTCAGAAATGTACTGGCAGGGTGCGGACGGAAGTCGTGTCCTCGGTATCCTCTTTGCCAACTGGTATAGTAATGGGAATGAAATCCCAGTTGATAAGGATGAGGCCCTAACTTTCTGGAAACAAAAATTGTCAGACGTGCGTGACTACGCTTCGACCAACCAATGGTTGATGATGAACGGATGTGATCACCAGCCTGTACAGCGCAATCTGAGCGAAGCCATTCGTGTGGCCAATGAACTCTTCCCAGATGTGACCTTTGTGCATAGTTCCTTTGATGACTATGTCCATGCAGTAGAAAGTGCTCTACCGGAGCAACTATCTACCGTTACGGGTGAGTTGACAAGTCAGGAAACAGATGGTTGGTACACGCTTGCCAATACTTCTTCATCACGCATTTACCTCAAACAAGCCTTCCAAGAAAATAGCAACTTGCTAGAACAAGTAGTGGAGCCATTGACTGTCATCACTGGTGGGCACAACCATAAGGACCAGTTGACCTATGCTTGGAAAGTCCTTCTACAAAATGCTCCCCATGATAGTATCTGTGGCTGTAGCGTGGACGAGGTTCACCGTGAGATGGAGACACGTTTTGCCAAGGTTAACCAAGTCGGAAACTTCGTTAAGACCAATCTTCTCAACGAGTGGAAGGGTAAAATTGCAACCCACGAAGCCCAAAGCGATCATCTCTTTACGGTCATCAACACAGGCTTGCATGACAAGGTTGATACGGTCAGCACAGTGATTGATGTGGCGACTTGTGATTTTAAAGAATTGCACCCAACAGAAGGCTATAAGAAGATGGCAGCCTTGACCTTGCCAAGATACCGTGTTGAAGATTTGGAAGGGCATGCTGTAGAAGCGAAAATCGAAGATTTGGGAGCTAACTTTGAGTATGATTTGCCAAAAGACAAGTTCCGTCAGGCTCGTATCGCTCGACAGGTGCGCGTGACAGTGCCTGTTCATCTGGCACCACTTTCTTGGACAACCTTCCAATTGCTTGAAGGAGAACAAGAACACCGTGACGGTATTTACCAAAATGGAGTGATTGATACGCCATTTGTAACGGTAAGTGTGGATGAAAACATCACGGTCTACGACAAGACAACTCATGAAGCTTATGAAGATGTTATTCGCTTTGAAGACCGTGGTGACATTGGAAATGAGTACATCTATTTCCAACCAAAAGGAACAGAGCCTATCTACGCAGAACTCAAAGGCTGTGAAGTCTTGGAAAATACAGCTCGTTTTGCCAAGATCTTGCTCAAGCATGAATTGACAATTCCAGTAAGTGCAGACGAAAAACTGGATGCGGAACAAAGAGGAATCATCGAGTTTATGACGCGCGAAGCTGGGCGCTCAGAAGAATTGACAACCCTTCCTCTGGAAACAGAGATGACCGTCTTTGTTGACAATCCACAGATTCGTTTCAAGACTCGCTTTACTAACACAGCCAAGGATCACCGTATCCGTCTCTTGGTCAAGACTCATAATACGCGTCCAAGCAATGATTCGGAAAGCATCTATGAGGTGGTGACACGACCAAACAAACCAGCTGCTTCTTGGGAAAATCCTGAAAATCCACAACACCAACAAGCCTTTGTCAGCCTTTATGATGATGAAAAAGGGGTGACGGTGGCTAATAAAGGACTGCACGAGTATGAAATCCTTGGCGACGATACCATTGCAGTGACCATCCTTCGTGCCTCAGGTGAGCTAGGTGACTGGGGTTACTTCCCGACACCAGAGGCTCAGTGCTTGCGTGAGTTTGAAGTCGAGTTTGCTCTCGAATGCCACCAAGCACAAGAACGCTTCTCAGCCTTCCGTCGTGCTAAAGCCTTCCAAACACCATTCACTAGTCTTCAGGTTGCTAAACAAGAAGGAAGTGTTGCTGCGACTGGTAGCCTCTTGAGTCATGCGGCACTCAGCTTACCACAAGTTTGCCCAACAGCCTTTAAAGTGGCTGAAAATGAAGAGGGATATGTCCTCCGTTACTACAATATGAGTCAAGAAAATGTGCGCATATCAGAACACCAACAAACCATTCTTGACTTACTTGAGCGACCATATCCAGTTCATTCAGGACTCTTAGCGCCACAAGAAATTCGTACAGAATTGATCAAAAAAGAAGACATTTAACAGTTTTAAAGTGTTTTATAACTAATGCTATGAGATAGAAAGGAGGGGCGAAAGAGTAAGGATAAACTACTGATTCGTCCCTTTTTTGGTGAAAATATGACGATTGCTACCATTGATATCGGAGGGACTGGGATTAAGTTTGCCAGTCTGACTCCTGATGGAAAAATACTAGATAAGACAAGTACACCGACACCAGAAACCCTAGAAGATTTACTGGCATGGCTAGACCAACGTCTGTCGGAGAAAGATTATAAGGGCATTGCCATGAGCGTCCCAGGCGCGGTCAATCAAGAAACAGGTGTCATTGAGGGAATCAGTGCTGTGCCTTACATCCATGGCTTTTCTTGGTATGAGGCTCTTGCTCATCATCAGCTACCTGTCCATCTAGAAAATGACGCCAACTGTGTTGGACTTAGTGAACTGCTGGCTCACCCAGAGATTGAAAATGCAGCCTGTGTCGTTATTGGGACAGGAATTGGCGGAGCTATGATTATCAATGGAAAACTTCACCGTGGTCGCCACGGCTTAGGTGGTGAGTTTGGCTACATGACAACCATTGCACCAGCAGAAAAGCTCAACAACTGGTCGCTACTAGCCTCTACAGGAAACATGGTTCGATACGTGATTGAAAAATCTGGTCAGACTGACTGGGACGGACGCAAGATTTACCAAGAAGCTGCAGCAGGCAATGCCCTTTGCCAAGAAGCTATTGAACGCATGAATCGAAATCTGGCGCAAGGACTGCTCAATATCCAGTATCTCATTGACCCGGATGTCATTAGTCTGGGAGGATCTATCAGTCAGAACCCAGACTTTATCCAAGGTGTCAAGAAGGCTGTCGATAACTTTGTCGAGACCTATGAAGAATACACTGTCGCACCAGTTATCCAAGCTTGCACCTATCATGCAGATGCCAATCTCTATGGTGCCCTTGTCAACTGGCTGCAGGAGGAAAATCAATGGTAATTTTTACAGGACTTAGTCCCAAACAAACTCAGGCAATCGACTTGCTGACAAAGCATATCTCTTTACCAGATGTAGAGGTAGCAGTCGCTCAGTCTGACCAAGCCTCTATCTCTATCAAGGGTGAGGGAGGTCACTATCACCTGACTTATCGCAAACCTCACCAACTTTACCGCGCCTTGTCCTTATTGGCAACAGCTCTAGTAGAAGGTGATAAAGTAGGGATTGAGGAGCAGGCGGCTTATGAAGAGTTGGCCTACATGGCTGACTGTTCTCGAAATGCGGTGCTGAATGTGGCTTCTGCCAAACAGATGATTGAAGTCTTGGCACTCATGGGCTACTCGACCTTCGAGCTCTACATGGAAGACACCTATCAGATTGAGGGGCAGCCATACTTTGGTTACTTCCGCGGGGCTTATTCAGCAGAGGAGTTACAGGAAATCGAAGCCTATGCCCAGCAGTTTGATATGACCTTTGTGCCTTGTATCCAGACCTTGGCCCACTTGTCAGCCTTCGTCAAATGGGGTGTCAAAGAAGTGCAAGAACTCCGTGATGTAGAGGACATTCTCCTTATCGGTGAAGAAAAAGTTTATGATTTGATTGACGGGATGTTTGCCACTCTATCTAAACTGCAGACTCGCAAGGTCAATATCGGGATGGACGAGGCCCACTTGGTTGGTTTAGGACGTTACCTCATCTTGAACGGTGTTGTAGACCGTAGTCTCCTCATGTGTCAACACTTAGAGCGCGTGCTGGATATTGCAGACAAGTATGGTTTCCACTGCCAGATGTGGAGTGATATGTTCTTTAAACTCATGTCAGCGGATGGCCAGTACGATCGTGACGTGGAGATTCCAGAGGAAACTCGTGTCTACCTAGATCGTCTCAAAGACCGTGTAACCTTGGTTTACTGGGATTATTATCAGGATAGCGAGGAAAAATACAATCGCAATTTCCGCAACCATCACAAGATTAGCCAAGATATTGCCTTTGCAGGTGGTGCTTGGAAGTGGATCGGTTTCACACCCAACAACCATTTCAGCCGTCTCATTGCTGTAGAAGCCAACAAAGCCTGTCGTGCTAACGACATCAAAGAAGTCATTGTAACGGGTTGGGGAGACAATGGTGGTGAAACAGCCCAATTCTCTATTCTACCAAGTCTGCAAATCTGGGCAGAGCTCAGCTACCGCAATGACCTAGACCGTCTGTCTGCTCACTTCAAGACCAATACAGGTTTATCAATTGAGGACTTTATGCAGATTGACCTAGCTAATCTCTTACCAGATCTACCAGGCAATCTCAGCGGGATTAATCCCAACCGCTATGTCTTTTATCAGGATGTTCTCTGTCCGATTCTTGATCGACACATGACACCTGAACAGGACAAACCGCACTTCGCTCAGGCAGCTGCGACGCTTGCTGAAATCAAAGAAAAAGCTGGAAACTATGCTTATCTCTTTGAAACTCAGGCCCAGTTGAATGCTATTTTAAGTTCTAAAGTCGATGTGGGACGACGCATTCGTCAGGCCTACCAAACAAACGATAAAGAAAGTCTGCAAGCAATCGCCAGAGAAGAATTACCAAAACTCAGAAGCCAAATCGAACACTTCCACGCTCTCTTTAGCCACCAATGGTTGAAAGAAAATAAGGTCTTTGGCTTGGATACAGTCGATATCCGTATGGGCGGACTCTTGCAACGTATCAAACGAGCAGAAAGCCGTATAGAGGCTTATCTGGCAGGGCAGATTGACTGCATCGACGAGCTAGAAGTTGAAATCCTACCATTTACTGACTTCTACGCAGACAAGGACTTTGCAGCCACAACAGCCAACCAGTGGCATACCATTGCGACAGCTTCAACGATTTATACGACTTAATACTCTTCGAAAATCTCTTCAAACCACGTCAGCTTCGCCTTGCCGTATAGATGTTACTGACTTCGTCAGTTCTATCTGCAACCTCAAAGCAGTGCTTTGAGCAGCCTGTGGCTAGCTTCCTAGTTTGCTCTTTGATTTTCATTGAGTATAAAAACAAGAACCGTGTCCCTTGTTCAGAGTGTTCCTCGTGAAACCTATTTCTTATAAAAAACTTCTCCACAAAAAATAATTTGTGGAGTTTTTTCTATAATTAGTAGTTTAACCTAGCCTTCAAATAGGAGTATACTAATAATGTAATCGTTATCAAACCTAAAAATTCGATGAAATCAGTTTTTAGGAATAAAAAGGGAGGAAATTATGAAAAAGTTTTCAAAGACCTTGAGAGATAACTGGATCTTTCTCTTGATGGTTTTACCAGGGGCACTCTGGTTGATTCTATTCTTTTACATTCCAGTATTTGGGAATGTGGTCGCCTTTAAAGACTACCATATGACCAGTAATGGTTTCATAGATAGTATTGTGAATAGTAAATGGGTCGGGTTAGATAATTTCAGATTCTTGTTTAGTTCAAAAGATGCCTTTATCATCACTCGTAATACCGTTCTTTACAATCTCGGCTTTATCTTTATCGGTTTGATTGTATCAGTAGGGATTGCCATCATCCTCAGCGAGCTTCGCTCTAAGAGAATGGTTAAGATTTTCCAAACGTCTATGTTGTTCCCTTACTTCTTGTCATGGGTTATCATCAGTTTCTTTACAGATGCCTTCCTAAACATTGACAAAGGGGTTTTCAACCATTTCCTAACATCCATTGGCATGAAGGAAGTCAACTTCTACGCTGACTTAGGCATTTGGCCATACCTTCTCCTTTTCCTAGGTATTTGGAAAGGCTTTGGATATAGCAGTGTCATGTACTATGCGACAATCATGGGAATTGATCCAACCTACTACGAAGCAGCAACAGTGGACGGGGCTAGCAAGTGGCAACGCATTCGCAACGTAACCATTCCTCAGTTGACTCCACTTGTGACAGTTTTGACCATCCTTGCAGTCGGAAATATCTTCCGTGCAGACTTTGGTCTCTTCTATCAAATCCCACACAATGCTGGTCAGCTCTACAATGTAACCAACGTTTTGGACGTGTATGTCTTTAATGGTTTGACTCAGACAGCAGATATCGGTATGGCTTCAGCAGCCGGTCTTTACCAATCCGTAGTCGGTTTGATTCTGGTTATCCTATCAAACTTGCTTGCAAGACGAGTCGATCCAAACTCAGCTTTGTTCTAGAAAGGAGGAGAATATGGCAGAAAAGAAAATTAAAAAAGAAAAAATCGATAATGTCGGCATTCACTCCTTCAGTAAGAAAGCAGATATCTTCTTTAGTATCATCTCCGGTTTGATCGCTCTTTCTTGTATCTTGCCCTTTATCTTCGTTATCATCATTTCGGTGACAGATGAAAAGAGCATCCTCCAGTATGGATATAGCTTTTTCCCTTCGAAATTTGGTGTAGATGGATTCCAGTTCCTAGCTCAGTTTAAAGATAAGATCCTCCAAGCGCTCTTTATCTCAGTTTTTGTAACTGTAGTCGGAACAGTGACCAACGTCTTCATCACAACCACTTATGCCTACGCTATCTCACGTACAACCTTTAAGTACCGCAGATTCTTCACAATCTTCGCTCTTCTTAGTATGTTGTTCAATGCTGGTTTGGTACCAGGCTATATCGTGGTTACTCGCCTGCTTCAACTGGGTGATACCGTTTGGGCCTTGATTGTTCCAATGCTCCTCTCACCATTCAACATCATCTTGATGCGTTCCTTCTTCAAGAAGACCATTCCAGAAGCCATTCTCGAATCTGCTCGTATCGATGGTGCCAGTGAAGCTCGGATCTTCTTCCAGATTTGTTTGCCATTGTCACTTCCAGGTATCGCAACCATCACGCTTTTGACAGCTCTTGGTTTCTGGAACGACTGGTTCAACGCCCTTCTTTATATCAAGAGTGACAACTTGTATCCATTGCAATATTTGCTTATGCAAATCCAACAAAATATGGACTACATTGCAAAAGCAGTCGGCCTATCTGGCCAACTGGGAGTTGCTCTACCGAAAGAAACAGGTCGTATGGCCATGGTTGTTGTTGCAACCCTTCCAATCGCGATTCTGTATCCATTCTTCCAACGCTACTTTGTTAAAGGGTTGACGATCGGTGGTGTGAAAGAATAGCACTTGTTGAGAAACACCGTTTCTCCCTTCCCAACTTCATCTTAGTGACTGAAGTTACAAATCATTAAATCGTTTATAAGTTTAAAAATAAAAAAAGGAGTTTTTATCATGAAAAACTGGAAAAAATATGCTTTTGCATCTGCTAGCGTAGTCGCTTTGGCTGCTGGTCTTGCTGCTTGTGGAAACCTTACAGGTAATAACAAAAAAGCTGCTGATACTGCTTCAGGTGAAAAACCTGTAATCAAAATGTACCAAATCGGTGACAAACCAGACAACTTGGATGAATTGCTAGAAAATGCAAACAAAATCATCGAAGAAAAAGTCGGTGCTAAATTGGATATCCAATACCTTGGATGGGGTGACTATGATAAGAAAATGTCTGTTATCACATCATCTGGTGAAAACTATGATATCGCATTTGCATCTAACTATGTCGTAAATGCTCAAAAAGGTGCTTATGCTGACTTGACAGAATTGTATAAAAAAGAAGGAGCAGAGCTTTACAAAGCACTTGACCCAGCTTACATCAAAGGGAACACTGTAAACGGTAAGATCTATGCAGTACCAGTTGCAGCTAACGTTGCATCATCTCAAAACTTTGCCTTCAACGGAACTCTTCTTGCTAAATACGGTATCGATATTTCAGGTGTCACTTCATACGAAACACTTGAGCCAGTCTTGAAACAAATCAAAGAAAAAGCTCCAGATGTAGTACCATTTGCGGTTACGAAGAACTTTATCCCATCTGATAACTTTGACTACCCAGTACCAAACGGACTTCCATTTGTTATCGACCTTGAAGGAGACACTACTAAGATCGTAAACCGTTACGAAGTACCTCGTTTCAAAGAACACTTGAAGACTCTTCACAAATTCTATGAAGAAGGATACATTCCAAAAGACGTAGCAACAAGCGACACTTCATTTGACCTTCAACAAGATACTTGGTTCGTTCGTGAAGAAACAGTAGGACCAGCTGACTACGGTAACAGCTTGCTCTCACGCGTTGCTAACAAAGACATCCAAATCAAACCAATCACTAACTTTATCAAGAAAAACCAAACAACACAAGTTGCCAACTTTGTTATCTCAAACAACTCTAAGAACAAAGAAAAATCAATGGAAGTGTTGAACCTCTTGAACACGAACCCAGAACTCTTGAACGGTCTTGTTTACGGTCCAGAAGGCAAGAACTGGGAAAAAATTGAAGGTAAAGAAAACCGTGTACGCGTCCTTGATGGCTACAAAGGAAATACTCACATGGGTGGATGGAACACTGGTAACAACTGGATTCTTTACATCAACGAAAACGTTACAGATCAACAAATCGAAGATTCTAAGAAACAATTGGCAGAAGCTAAAGAATCTCCAGCACTTGGATTCATCTTTAACACTGACAATGTGAAATCTGAAATCTCAGCCATTTCTAACACAATGCAACAATTCGATACAGCTATCAACACTGGTACTGTAGACCCAGATAAAGCTATTCCAGAATTGATGGAAAAATTGAAATCTGAAGGTGCCTACGAAAAAGTATTGAACGAAATGCAAAAACAATACGACGAATTCTTGAAAAACAAAAAATCATAAGATCGATTGATTTCGTGTATTCATTCCTAATTCCTAAAAATGTGATCACTGCCTTCCTTAGTTCTCTAGGGGAGGTAGTGATTTTTAGGATGTAAAAATGAAAAGAGTGGTTCTGAGGGTTTATGCGATGTGATACACATACATCTATAGAGGATTTATTATGAAAAAATATCGTCTTCTTTTCAAAATGAGTGCTGTCTTCTCTTACCTATTTTTCGTATTTGGCCTTTCCCAGCTGACGCTTATTGTCCAAAACTATTGGCAATTTTCTTCCCAGATTGGCAATTTCTTCTGGATTCAAAATATCTTGAGTTTGCTATTTATCGGAGTCCTGATTTGGATTCTGGTTAAGACAGGGTACGGCTATCTTTTTCGCATTCCAAGAGCAAAATGGCTTTGGTATTCGATTTTGACAGTATTAGTGGTAGTGCTCCAGATCTCTTTTAACGTTCAGACAGCTAAACATGTCCAGTCAACTGCGGAAGGTTGGGCTGTATTGATTGGTTATAGTGGGACTAACTTTGCAGAGCTAAGTATCTATATAGCCCTGTTCTTTCTGGTTCCACTGATGGAAGAATTGATCTATAGGGGTTTGTTGCAACATGCTTTCTTTAAACATTCGAGATTTGGTCTTGATTTGCTTCTTCCTTCCATTTTGTTTGCTCTTCCTCATTTTTCAAGTCTGCCTAGTCTGTTAGATATTTTCGTTTTTACAACATCTGGAATCATCTTTGCTGGTTTGACCCGCTATACCAAGAGCATTTATCCTTCCTATGCAGTGCATGTGATCAATAATATTGTAGCGACCTTGCCATTTTTGCTGACTTTTTTACATAGGGTGTTTGGGTAAAATATTAGCATGAGAGTTAGGAATTATAGTGTTTCAATTTATAAGCGAATTTCAGGAGGAAAATGAGTATGACACCATTAAAATGGTTTGCTGGAGGGAGAGAAAGGCGTTGTGAAGCGATGACCATCATTGATCATCTATTGGAAGATATAAAGACTGCGCCTCAACTTGCTCCTCTGAAAAATCAGTTAGTGATTTATAAAAAACGATTAAAGGACGATGGAACCTCTACTCCATTTATTCTAAGCCAAATGAACGTTGACATCTCACGTGTGTTGATTGACAATAAGCTGGGTTTGTCAGAAAATCAAGCTAGGCATATCAAAAAATTGAGAGAATTATCTGCAATTCGGTATGGTTACTGATGAAGTGCAGGGGTAGGACTCTTTCTACAATTTCCGGTCAAATAAATTGCATTCGTTTTCCCAAGTGGGTATACTAGTATAGTTGAATGAAAAATTCTGAAAATTTAAGAATAGAAAAGAGAACAAATCTTATGGCAAAAGATATTCGTGTCTTACTTTACTACCTTTATACTCCAATTGAAAACGCAGAGCAATTTGCTGCAGACCACTTGGCTTTCTGTAAATCAATCGGTCTCAAAGGCCGTATCCTAGTCGCTGACGAGGGAATTAACGGGACTGTTTCAGGTGACTACGAAACAACTCAAAAATACATGGACTACGTTCACAGCCTCCCAGGCATGGAAGAGCTCTGGTTCAAGATTGACGAAGAAAGTGAACAAGCCTTCAAGAAGATGTTTGTTCGCTACAAGAAAGAAATTGTCCACCTTGGTTTGGAAGACAACGATTTTGACAACGACATCAACCCACTTGAGACAACAGGTGCTTACTTGTCTCCAAAAGAGTTCAAAGAAGCCCTTCTTGACGAAGATACAGTAGTTCTTGATACACGTAACGATTATGAGTATGACCTAGGACATTTCCGTGGGGCTATCCGTCCAGACATCCGCAACTTCCGTGAGTTACCACAGTGGGTCCGTGACAACAAGGAAAAATTCATGGACAAGCGTGTCGTGGTTTATTGTACAGGTGGCGTTCGCTGTGAAAAATTCTCAGGCTGGATGGTTCGTGAAGGCTACAAAGATGTCGGCCAATTGCACGGAGGAATCGCAACTTACGGTAAAGACCCAGAAGTTCAAGGTGAGCTTTGGGATGGGAAAATGTACGTCTTTGACGAGCGTATCGCCGTTGATGTCAACCATGTCAACCCAACCATCGTAGGGAAAGACTGGTTTGATGGAACACCATGTGAACGCTATGTCAATTGTGGCAATCCCTTCTGTAACCGTCGTATCCTAACATCAGAAGAAAATGAAGACAAGTACCTTCGTGGATGCTCACACGAGTGTCGTGTTCACCCACGCAACCGCTATGTTTCAGAAAATGAATTGACACAGGCAGAAGTGATCGAGCGCCTAGCAGCTATCGGTGAAAGCTTAGATCAAGTCGCTACTGTATAACATCAAACAGCTCCTCAGGGGCTGTTTTTCTATGCTTTTTATCTAAAAATCTAAAATTTGTTTCTGTATCTTTCAGGGGAATAGGGTATACTATGTGTAAACGATTTCAAAGGAGGCCAGTTATGGCGAAAACATTTTTTATCCCAAATAAAGAAAGCATTCTAGGACAACAGGAGGTCTTGACTGCCAAGTCTATCTTGGCCTTGGTGGAGGGCTTGGAGTCACACAGTTATGATGCGGTCTATCTCCGTCAGCCTCTTAACCGTCTCGAGTACATGGAGTGTGGGATTGTAGGTCAGTCGCAATTTCTCTTCAAAGTGAACTATGCGGATAGCCGAAAAGGCTATCAAGTGGTGATTCCAGACTTCCTTACCAGAGCGGACTGGGAGATTGTAGAAGCTCTCCTCCAAGCCCTATCGAGCAAGTTGGGGCAAGTGGTAGAAGGGCTAGAAGGGTTTGAATTTGAAGCTTATTTCAGAGAAACAGTTCAGAATTATCTAGCGGATAAGGCGGTTCGTTTAGTATATTGCCAAGGAATCTTGTCCCCTATCTATCTCAACAAGGAATACCTAGAGAGCTTTTTGGCTGAGGATGGACTGGCACGTTTTGAAGAGCTGGTCAAGAAGGTTCAAGGCTCTGATGCCTACCTTGCCAGTGTGAAATTTTACCCAGACGCCCAAGGCAAGGTACACGGTATCTATCACCTAGCCCAGGGAGTCAAGACGATTTTGCCAAAGGAACCCTTTATACCAGCTCCTTATACGGAGCAGCTAGCAGGCAAGGAACTTGTTTGGGAGATTGACCTAGTGGCGATTTCTGGTGATGGCTCAAAAGCAGAAGACTATGAAGCCATCGCTCGCTTGGATTATGCAAAATTCCTAGAGTCACTACCAAAAGCATTTTACCGGCAATTAGATGCCAATCAATTAGAAGTACAAGCCATTTTGGGAAAAGATTTTGAAGGATTGGCAAGCATCGAGTAGACCTTGTCCAAAAAAGAGTAAGAATAAAAATCCCTGTCATTAACAAATGGCAGGGATTTTGGTTAAAAGAAGGTCAGGATGCGAAGGTAGTCCACTGTTAGCGCCAACTCTGCAATGAAGAAGGGTAAGAGAATAGCAGCATCAAGTAAGACAGCTAGTAAGAAACGATAAAATGGGTCAAGGCTACTGGTCTTACTTGGCTTGCTAATCACAAAGAGATTTCCAAGGGCAAAGATGGTCATGCTTAGAAGAGTGAGGATGCCAGCAAATCGTAAGCCACCAAAAAGTGCAAAGAAACTTGCTAGAGCTGTTAGGACAAGTGGTATAGCAAAGAGCCGGCTGTAACGATCGCAAGCTTCTTGGAATGTGAAGTCGCTCTCCTGGTCCAGCACACGTCGGACAGTAAAGCCTCCCAAAATGATAGAAAAGTAAAATAGAGCGCTAGCGACCAAGATAGAAAGCCCAGCAAAGAGATCTAAAGGAGGGAGCTGGTTAGGTAAACTATTGGCAATAGAGGCCATATAGCCGTAGTAGAGGTGCTTGATATGATAGATACTAAAGAAAAGGCTAATCGAGGATAGTAAAGTGAGCAGGCCAAAGACACTGTAACGATGCTTTTGGTCCGTATTCTTGCTGGCAGTTGGTTCTTGGATAGCGTCCAGCAACCAAGTCCAAAATAGTGCGATTTCTTCTTTGAACCGGGCAGTTTTACGAGGGTCAATGTCTGGGATATAGGGACTATCTAAAGCCTTGCTGAGGTTACTTTTCTCTTTTGCAGGGTTTTCTTGCTTGTGCTCCTCTTCAGCTTTCCCTTCTCCCTCTTCCTCGGTTTGGGCTTCTTCTATCGTTTCGGGAGCTTCCTCCTCATGCGTTTCCGACTCTTTAGGTGAGATAGGAGTTTCTTGGCTTACTTGTAGTTCGGTCTCCACAGTTTCTGAAGTCTCAGGCTCGTTGGGCTGGATTTCTGATTTTGTCTGAGGTGATTTCTTCTCAAGATCGGCACTTTCAAACCATTCTTGTGTCATGGTGGAACCTCCTTTTTTATGGTCGTTTTCTATTTTTAGATTAGCAGATGAAAGCGTTTTTGTCAATGGTTTCTAGATGGAGAAGAGTACTCTTCTTTAGGTAGGTAGATATCCTGGTTGGCTTTTGCAATGAGCAGGTCCTTGACATCTGCTTTGTCTGTCTTGTATGGGTTGGCAAGTTCATTCTCTTTTTGTCCACGATGTTCTTCTTTGGGTTTATGATAGATACCACCATGCTGAGAAGAAAGATCTAGATTGATACGGTCAGTCTCTTTCTGGGAGAGAATGAGGTTTAGAGTGGAATGGGCCTCTAGCTCAACCTTGCCGTGGACCTTGATATTCTCAGCATAGATGTGTTCCCTTTCCGTCTTGACCTGGCTATCTGTCAATTCGGTATCAAAGATATTGATGATATGAGGTGTCGTTAGTGTACTATTCTTGATAGAGCTTTCTGTTATTCTTAAGAGATAGCCTTTTGCTTTGATTGTTGCATTTTCAAGATTGGCTTGACGAATATTGGTTTGTCCACGATTGGCTGAGACGGTGATAGCTTGCAGCTTTCTTCCTTTAGGGAGGGAGAGAACGACTTCGTCAAAACGATTAGAATAGTTGCTGGCGATACGAAGTAGGCCTTCGATTCCTGAACCGAGAAAGCGATGTTGGGAGGCTTGTTTGTCAGTGACGCTTAGTGTTTTGTCACTCATGCCAGTAGTCAGATCGTGACGACCAGACACGGAAGGATGATAGGTGATGTGAATCTTGTCATCTACAGACTCTGTGATGGTTAGGCTATGTTCCTCAAGGGTCAAATCAAGCTTTTCCACTTCATTTCCAAAGGTCACTTCTTCGATACGATTGTCATAGACGGGGTCTTTTGACATGGCAAGTAAACTTTGAATACCATTGGACTGCGCGCCTACAATGATCATGATAAAACCGAGGATTGTAGAAACCACACCAAAGATGAGAAATCCTTTTGTCAATTTACGCATGTCTGTCACCTCTCTTTCCTTTTTTAAGAATCCATTGTGCCAAGCGGACGATTAGGAGGCCAAAGAAACGAGCTACATAGGAGATACCCAGTAGAACAAGAGAAGAAGCACCGATAGAAAGCAAACCGGCCCCAAAAATCAAGATAAAGGCAGATTTGGCTTCGACTAGGACGCTAAAGCTCTCTACGATAAAGAGTCCACCTAGCAGGATACCCGTCACAGAGACGGTAAAGAAGGCTAAAATGACGGAGACGGCTGCGATAATAATACCGATGATGGCCATGAGGATGCCGATCCCGACCGGAATTCCGATAGGAGCTACTAGCAGGGCCAGGAGGGCAATGTGTAGCAGTTGACGGTCATTCTTTTGAGCAGGGGCTTCATTGACTTTTTTATCGAGAAGATCAGAGAGGATATCATGGGCAGCTTCTTTTGGAGTTCCCAGACTGGCAATGAGTTCCTCTTCGCCCTCTGGACCTGCATCGTCAAATAGTTCCTTAAAGTAGTCCATAGCTTCGATGCGGTCAGCTTCAGGCAGTTTATGGAGATAGGTTTCTAACTGAGTCAGATAGTCAGTTCTTGTCATGGCGGATACTCCCTTCTATGATGCCGTTGACGGTGTCGGTATAGAGCGTCCACTCTTCCTTTAGAGTAACGAGCTGCTCTACGCCCCGATTGGTCAAGGAGTAGTATTTGCGCATACGCCCCTGAAACTCTCTAGAGTAGGTGGTCAGAAAGCCACTGGCTTCCAATTTTTTGAGAATGGGATAGAGCGTAGATTCTTTGATATTGGCGATGAGCTTAATGGTTTGACTAATCTCATAACCATAAGAATCCCCCTGCTCCAGTACAGCCAAGATGAGAAACTCGATCAAGGCAGAGGATGTTGGGAAGTACATGGGAAACCTCCTTTATATTATATAAAAATTTTATATATACTCTTTTCAAATATATTGTATCTCAAGTTGAAAGCCCTGTCAAGAAATATGTGTAAAAATTTTATATATAAAAAACTCCTAGTAAAAATTAGGAGTTTAGAGGATGTTGTCAGTCTTTATCTGAATTTTATCGTAGATTTTTTATAATCAATATTTTCATCCAATAGTTTTAGTAAAGGAGTTACATATTCAGGATTTGGAAACTTAGGTCCGAAAATAACTTCACCGATTTGAATTGAATTTTTTCGTTCTACATAAAGTTTACCTACCCCAGAAGTTTTGTCAATTTTGATTTCCTTATTGCTAGGATTTAGGTTCGCATAG
The DNA here is from genome assembly GCF_030546305.1 of Streptococcus sp. GP0011. Classification (GTDB taxonomy): domain Bacteria; phylum Bacillota; class Bacilli; order Lactobacillales; family Streptococcaceae; genus Streptococcus. Next base: position 127,705 of record NZ_JAUONR010000006.1, read on the forward strand.
CGTAAGATACGAAGTTCGTTTTCATATTTGTAATCAACAGATTTAAATAAGTAGCGAATTTCTTCTATACACTCAGCAATAGCATCTTGATAGTTCTTCTTCCTAACTTTTGAACCACTATCTAGTTTTTCTTTTAAACTATTCAACAATTTTTCTAATTCTTCTATTTCCGATTCCTCAAATAGTTCGGTTTGTTCAAGTTCTATATCTTCACCTATATTTTTAACATAGGCAATTCGGTAGAGATAATCACTATTCCCTTTTGAATCACTATCTTTTTTTACAGAATTCGGTTCAGTTCCTTCATCATTAACAGTATCGACTGAATTTTCACTTTCACTCCGAAAGATAGATTTTTCAAAACCACTATTTAATTCAGATTTCAGTAAATACATCTTATCAGAGAATTCTAAAAAGTTTTTTTCTTGACGCCAAGAAACATCATTGAAGGAAGTAAATCTAGAAAAATCATCTTCACGAAGTACTAGACAAACACCTTTGGCATCATCACCATACTGGGACCACATGGCCAGATCATCCGTTTTGTTTGTAAAACTCATTAAAAACCATGAGCTTGGTTCCAAAATATCTCGTCTATCTAAGCCCAATATCTGTTCTATGACGATTCCTTCTTCAGGATCATTCATATAATTAGCATTATACAAACGAGTTTTCCCAGCTACCGAAAAAGTACTTTTCTTCTTTTCATTCTCCTCTTGATCTAACATAATTTGGAGAGTGCTTCCCTTGGTGTAATGGCCGAATTTAAGCACCTGATTTTTATCTTCGTCTTTTAGTCCCAACTGATACTTAATTTTTTGGACAAGTTGATAAATTGATAGCAAGTTCCTTAGTTCACTCGAGTCCTCTTTATAACGCTTTACCCATGTTTGTAAAATAGCATATTTAGTATTATTTAAAAGACCTTCTCTTAGGATAAAGTTGAATAGCATGTACTCCTCGCTGTCACAAACATTCTCATTACTAAAAAATAGATCATCAAAATTTTGTATCATAAATTTGGAGAATTGTTTATAGAGTGTTTTAATTATTTTTGTGGTTTGCTGACGTTCACTCAACTCTGTTTGATGATTAAATAAAATTGCTAAGAGCATACCGTATATAAAAGCGATTTCTTCAGATTCTTGGAAGTGTTCATGTTCATGCAATTCCTGTAATTTCTTAGCAGTAGCTTCGAGTTTATTCAGCTCAGTCTGCTCGGTTGATAAATTGAACAAAATCATGGCATACTGCAAAGCAATATCAGGCGATTCAGGGAATTGTTGCTGCAGTTTCTCTAATTTTTTAGCATTAGTCTCTAGTTCCTTTAACACAGTCTGCTTGGTTGATAAAATGAACAAAATCCTGGCAAATGCCTCTGCTATATCATGCGAATCCTGGAATTTTTGCTGCAAATTCTCTAGTTTTTTAGCATTAGTCTCTAGTTCCTTCAACACAGTCTGCTCCGCTGATAAATTAACCAAAAACCGAGCATACGGCAAAGCTATATCATGCGAATCCTGGAATTTTTGCTGCAGTTTCTCTATTTTTTTAGCAGTAGTCTTTAGTTTCTTCAACACAGTCTGCTCTGCTGATAGATTAAACAAAATCATGGCATACGGCAAAGCTATATCATGCGAATCCTGGAATTTTTGCTGCAATTTTTCTAGTTTTTTAGCAGTAGTCATCCGTTCCTTCAACACAGTCTGCTTGGTTGATAAATTGAACAAAATCCTGGCAAATGCTTCTGCTATATCATGCGAATCCTGGAATTTTTGCTGCAATTTCTCTAGTTTTTTAGCAGTAGTCATCCGTTCCTTCAACACAGTCTGCTTGGTTGATAAATTAACCAAAATCCGAGCATACTGCAAAGCTATATCATGCGAATCTTGGAATTTTTGCTGCAATTTCTCTAGTTTTTTAGCAGTAGTCTCTAGTTCCTTCAACACAGTCTGCTCGGTTGATAAATTGAGCAAAATCATGGCAAGTGCTTCTGCTATATCATGCGAATCCTGGAATTTTTGCTGCAAATTCTCTAATTTTTTAGCAGTAGTCTCTAGTTCCT